>JAHIMN010000246.1 GCA_018896395.1 Verrucomicrobiota bacterium
CAACAATTACATATCAGATACAAACGACAGCGCCGGAATAAATGGATTAACCGCAAGAAAAAGGCGGACAAGGCCAAGGCAAAACCGGTTGTCGCAAAAGCCCCGCCCGCAACGCTGGCGCGTAGCGACTGCGGGCAGGGTAGCGTTGCAGGCGGGCCTGCCGAGCCGCACCGACGGCCGATGCCGTATAGAGTGCTGATTTGCCTGGCTAACGATCACGTCACGCTGGTCATCGGGTGCGGCGAGCGTTATGGCAACGCGCACAGTCTGCAAATGCCGGCGTCGCCCACGGCGAATGGCGACCTGGTCAACCGTCTCCAACGCATTCTACACGCGGACCTTCCGGCCGGCGTCGGCGTGCAATGGCTGTTCTGCGGCGCGCGCGCCGGTGAGGCGGCCGTGGTCGAAATGTTGCATCGGTCGCTGACTTTGGTCTGGCCGGGTCCTTTAACGTTGATTGAAGAGCCGGCCGCGTTCCTGGCGCGCGCCCTGTGCGCGCGCGCGCTGAAGCGCGGGCCGTTGCGGTGCAATTTGCGTCAGCAAACTTTTACGCACAGGGCAGTGCAGCGCGCCGAGGATGGGCGCGCGCGCGCCGCCGCCGTGGGCATCCTGGTCGCCGGTCTCCTGCTGGTGGGTTTCAGTTTGACATCGCGCCTGCTGGGCGAGCGGCGATTTAACCGCATCAAATCCGAAATCGCGGCGGTGGCCGGCGAGTTGGCGCCCGGTGTGACGATTCCGTATGGACGGGAAATCCCGGAAGTTCAGAAAGCATGGGAAAAACAAGCGCCACAGACCGCGCCTTTTCTTGACGCGTTCACGCCGTCGCTGGCCGTGCGGCTGGCCGAAGTAATCGAGGCGGGCCAGGCATCGTCCGTGTGGTTCGAGACCTTGAGCCTGCGGCGTAACAACCTGATACTAACCGGGGTGACGGAGGACTGGGATCAGTGCGGGCAATTGGAACAGCGCCTGAAGGCGTTGGGCTACACCGTGAAACTGGATCGGCAGGAGGCCGTGGCGGAGACCGAAGTGCGGTTCACGGTCAATGCCGAAGGGGGTGGACCGTGAAGCCAAAAGCATTGTTTATTCTGCAGGCCTGCGCGTTGGCGGTATTTCTGGCCGGTGTCCTGGCATCAATTGCCACGATCCGGCAGAACTTGGATCTACGCGGGAAGATCCGGAACAAAATTGAGACGCTTGCCCAGTTGGTTGCGATGAAACAGACGCGCGACCGGCACCAGGCGGCCTTGCGCGTCTTCGAGGGGTTGAGTAACGCGCTCCCTGTGTCGCTGGCGAGCTTGGGCCGCGCCACCGTGACCAACGCGACGCCGGAAATCCGGGAGCGCGAATCTCGCAACCTGACGGCAGGCTGGACGCTTTGGCAGATGGAAGTGGTGTTCAGCGAAGTAAATCTGAGCCAGGTGCCCGGTTTTCTGCAGGCGGCCGAAATGCAACGTCCGCCCTGGCGGCTGGTGGAATGCACGCTGGCCTCGTCCCGTCAGGCGGATGGATTGGGCCGGGTGGTGCTGATTCTGGAGGCGGTGGGAAAGCACGTGGAGCGTGGAGCGTGGAGCAACAACGGACGCCAGACGCCAGACGCCAGACGACAGACGGCGGAGAAAGCACAGTAAAGCGTTGAGCGGGGAGTGGCCAACCGTGTTCAGTTTTTTTTCGTCACCTGCTCGACAAGCTTGTCGGCCTTGAAAAACTGCATCCAGGTTTTTTCGGCGCACAGCCGCCGGATGATGAACAGCGGCACGAGGGTATAGAGAGTGCCGAGGACCAGGAACACCACGCCCACCGCCCACCAGTTTTGGAAGACAAGGTAAAGCAACATTCCCAGCCCGATGTGCAGAAGCACGAAACCCGCGGCCAGCAGGCCGGCGCCCAGGACGACCACCAGGACAGCCAGGAAGGCTTGCCTGGCCGAGCGCACGCCCTTGACGTAGCCGATGGCCATTTCCAGCTTGATCAGCTCCAGGGACGTCTGCCGATATTTATTTAACAGCCACACGGAGACTGTTGCAAACAGGGTTCGCAAAAGACGAATCCACATAATTCCCCACATGCTACTCAGGTTCACGGTTCAAGGGTTCACGGTTGCCAGGCTCCGCTGAAGCGCTTCGCCCAGGCGAGATGGAGCGGGCTATGAACGGCACCTGTCTGCGTACAACGCACAGGTAGGCAAACCGCAAGAGTCGAATCACGTATCGCTGCGCCACTCGCTCCGCTCGCGGAGAGGCTGGCAACACCTCGGTTTCTACAGCCAGTTCAGCAATTTTATCTCTCCAACCTTTAAACCGTGAACCCACCAACCTTGTGCACAGTTACTTACTTATTCCTTCCCAGGATGTAGCCGATCAGCAACGCGGCGACGGCGACCCCACTGATATAGGGCCACGGATTCTCATGGACTTGCTCATCCACGTCGGCGGCGATCTCCTTGGCCTTCACGAGGCCGACATCCTTCGCCTGCAGGGCGGCGGCCATGGTTCGTTTCCGGGCGGCGGCCACCGCGGCGGCCATATCGAGCTCGGCCTCGCCCAGCGCATCTTTCAGATTCCGGTATTTATTCGATACCAACGTGCGCAGTTCTTCTTTTTTCCCTTTGGCCGCGTCTTCCAGCAGTCGCAGGGCTTCCGCGAGCTTCTCGTTGTTGGACAGTGCCTGTTCCATAATCCACACTCCTTTCAGTTATTATTGTTTAAGGTTAGTACATGGCGGGGAGAAGTCAAGCATTTATTGCAGGTGTCCTTTAGCGGCAACCTTTTGGTTGATTTTGATGGGGTGGCCGATTGAATTGTATAAAACAAAACGTATTAACTCAAAGCGGGAGGATGAGGGTAAAATAAAAAAGGGCTCGTCCTTGTGATGGCAGAGCCCCTTTTTACGAGAGCTAAAAGGAATGATTGTTGCTACGGAACGATCACATCCACCGAATCAACAAAAATAATTCCATCTACGTTCAAAACCCCATCCATCGGATAATCAACAGCAAAATAGAACGTGTATGATCCAACTGACAAGCCCGTTATGTTCAACACTTCCGTGGCCGGCAGATTGAATAAATCACCTTGGTACACCGGGCGCCAGCTATGCAGGTTGCTCTCCGGTGTCCAGCCTGTCACGCTATCCATGTAAAACCAGGACGATCCAGCAAGGGCGACGACCCAACAGTCAACAGGTGCGCCCGCATAAGACCCCGCATCCATTGCCACGGTGACGGACACGGCTTCGGAATAATTTACGGTGACAATACCCGCTGTGCCATTGGCTTTGATTATTGGTTCCGGCAGCGCATTGTTCCATGGCGCGGTCGGGCGGCCGCTGAACGTCGGTTCCCAGCCCGTGGTCCCGGGCACGTAATAGACGATCACATTTTCGTCATTGTAGAAAATGTTCGTACTACCGCCGGGGGCGTTACCTCGGCAATAGACGCCGGTCAGGTTGGTACAGGAAGCGAACGCAGAGTCCCCGATGTTGGTGACGCTGGCAGAGATTGTGACGCTGCTCAGGCTGGTGCAGCTAATGAACGTCCAGCCTCTGATGCTGGTGACGCTGTTGGG
>JAHIMN010000247.1 GCA_018896395.1 Verrucomicrobiota bacterium
CTACCGCGTGCAAAGCGATTGCGGTTGTACCCGCGTGCGCCTGAAGGACAAGATCATCCACCCGGGCGAGCAGACCACCGTGCAGGTGCGGCTCATTCTCAAGGGCCGTGCCGGAGGTCAGCACAAACGCGTGACGATCGAATCCAACGATCCCGACCAGCCCCGGCTGACGTTAAGCCTGATCGGCGAGGCCGTGGCCGAGGTGGCGGTGAAGCCCGACCGGATTTTCTGGGGCAATCTGCGGAGCGATGCGGCTGAAGTCAAAACGGTTGATATCAGATTTGGCGATTCAGCGCCGGTCCATATCACCGGTGTCGGCGTGATTTCGTCGGCGTTTGCCGTTGACTTGGAAACGAACAAGCCCGGCCTGGCCTATCGGATCCGGATTCGGCCTGTGCCGCCGCTGGTGCTCGGTCGGTTTGCAACCAATGTGTGGATTACCACCGATTCCCCCCGCTACCCGCAACTCACCGTGCCCATGCAGGGGCGGGTGGTGGGGGACATTTACACCGTGCCGGATGAGCTCTGGCTGGCGAGCGATACCACCCAATCGGTTTCGCGCTTGCTCATGGTCCAATCCAGCCTTCGGCGGCCTTTCCGCATTCTCAAGGCAGAGCCGCCCCTGACGAATATGGAGGTCAGGGTTCGCTCGACGCCGATCCGGGGCTACCGGATCGAATTACGGAATATTTTCCCCGACCCGACCTTGGACGGCAAGCATTTGGTGATCACCACCGATTGTGAAACCATGTCCACGCTCAGGGTGCCGTTCCGCCTCAGTCCGACCGCAATGAAGCGTTGAGCGTAAAGCGTAGAGTGTGGAGCGCTGCGCGTCACAAAGTGGCGCGGCTACAAAGAATTATTCGATGCAGATCGTTTTGCGTCCATCCGCCTTCCGACCACGCTTTACGCTCGACGCTCCACGCTCAACGCGCTTACGTCTGTCTTCTACTGAATGTCCCGATGGTATTCCTGCAGGGATTTGACGCCGCCGTGGCCGGTTCGGCGCGCGGCGATGCCCTTGGCCGAGGCCAGTGCCGCCGCGAGCGTCGTCACATAGGGCACTTTGTGTTTGATGGCCGCCTTGCGGATGTAGGAATCGTCAGTCTGACTGCGCTTGCCGATGGGTGTGTTGATGACCAGCTGGATTTCCTTGTTCGTAATCCCGTCCGCGATATTTGGTCGGCCCTCGTAGAGCTTGTTGATCGCTTCGGACGGAATCCCGTGTTGCGCAAAAAACGCGTGCGTGCCGCTTGTGGCCTTGATCCGAAAGCCCAGCTTGACAAATTCCCGGGCCACCTGCAGGACGGTCCGATGCGTTTTGTCCGCCAGGCTGATGAGCACGGCGCCTTCGGTCGGAAGCGCCGGTGATACGGCTTCCTCGGCCTTGAAGAACGCCATACCGAAGGAATCGGCCAGGCCCAGCACCTCACCGGTGGAGCGCATCTCGGGACCGAGGAGCGGATCCACTTCCGAGAACATGTTGAAGGGAAACACCGCCTCCTTGACGCCAAAGTGCAGAATCTTGCGTGGCTTGAGATGTATCTCGGCCAGTTTCCGGCCTAACATGAGTTGGGTGGCAATGTGCGCCATGGAAACGTTGCAGACCTTGGACACCAGCGGCACGGTGCGCGAGGCGCGCGGGTTGGCTTCCAACACGTAGACCACGTCCTTGGCAATGGCATATTGCATGTTCATGAGCCCGATGACATTGAGTTCCTGGGCGATGCGCCGAGTGTAGGACTCGATCGTATCGAGGTGCTTCTTCGGGATGCTCACGGTTGGAATGACGCAGGCCGAGTCGCCGGAATGAATACCGGCCAGCTCGATGTGCTCCATGACCGCCGGCACGTAGGCATCGGTGCCGTCGGCCAGGGCGTCGGCCTCGGCTTCAAGGGCGTCATCCAAAAAACGGTCAATCAGGATCGGCCGCTCGGGCGTGACGTCCACGGCGGCGGCGACGTAATGCTTAAACATCGCTTCATCGTAAATCACTTCCATGCCGCGCCCGCCCAGGACGTAGGAGGGCCGGACCATGAGCGGGTAACCGATCCGATTGGCCACCTTGAGCGCTTCGGCCAGGGTGCTGGCCATGCCGGATTCCGGCATGGGAATGTCCATTTTTTCCATGGCCTGACGGAATCGGTCACGGTCCTCGGCCAGGTCAATCGTTTCCGGCGTCGTGCCCAGGATGCGCACACCGGCCTTAGTCAGCTCGCCGGCGAGATTAAGCGGCGTCTGTCCGCCAAATTGCACTACCACGCCTTCGGGCTTTTCCTTCTCATAAATACTCAGGACATCCTCGACGGTCAATGGCTCGAAATACAGTTTATCGGAGGTGTCGTAGTCGGTGGAGACGGTTTCCGGGTTGCAGTTGACCATTATGGTTTCCACGCCGGCCTCGCGCAGGGCGAAAGCGGCATGGACACAGCAGTAATCGAACTCTATACCCTGGCCAATGCGGTTGGGGCCGCCGCCGAGGATCATGATCTTGCGCCGGGTGCTGACGCTTGTCCGGCCCGCCTGCAACGCTGGCGCGGTAGCAACTGCCTGCCCGCAATGCTGCGCATAGCGCTGCAGGCGGGCGGGCAGGTCCGGCGCATTGTAGGTTGAGTAATAGTAGGCCGCCTTTTCAACGCCGCTCACCGGCACGGCATCCCAGCCTTCCACGGCCCCCAGGGTCGTGCGCCGTCGGCGAATTTCATCCTCCGGGATCGCCATAAGTTTGGCCAGGTAACGATCGGCAAACCCGTCCTTTTTGGCTTTGATCAGTAACGCGTCCGGCAGGGTCTTGCCCTTGTAGCGGAGGATTTCCTCCTCCAGTTCCACCAGTTCCTTCATCTGCTGAATGAACCAGCTCTTGATATAAGTTTTGCGATAAAGCTCTTCCACCGTGGCGCCCTTGCGCAGGGCCTCGTAGATGATGAACTGTCGCTCGCTGGTGGTTTCGCTCAGCATGGCCATGAGCTCGTCCAGCGAGCGCTGGTTGAAATCCTTGGCAAAACCCAGGCCCGCGCGGCCGATCTCCAGGGAGCGGACAGCTTTCTGCAGGGCTTCCTTGTAGTTCTTGCCGATGCTCATGACCTCGCCCACGGCGCGCATCTGGGTGCCTAACTTGTCCTGCACACCCCGGAATTTTTCGAAGGCCCAGCGCGGAAACTTAACTACCACGTAATCACCGGAGGGTGTGTATTTTTCCAGCGTGCCGTCGCGCCAATAAGGAATCTCATCCAGTGTCAGGCCCGCGGCCAGCATGGAGGAAACCATGGCGATGGGAAACCCCGTGGCTTTCGAGGCCAGCGCGGAAGACCGCGACGTGCGCGGATTGATCTCGATGATGACCACCCGGCCGGTTTTGGGATCGTGCGCGAACTGGATGTTGGTGCCGCCGATGACCTGGATGGCTTTGACGATTTTGTAGGAGTAGTCCTGAAGTTTCTTCTGCAGATCGGGATCGATCGTCAGCATCGGCGCCACGCAGAAGGAGTCGCCGGTGTGGATGCCCATGGCGTCCACGTTTTCGATGAAGCAGACGGTGATCATCTGGTTCTTGGCGTCGCGGACGACTTCCAGCTCCAGTTCTTCCCAGCCGAGGACGGATTCCTCAATCAGAATTTGGCCGACGAGGCTGGCGGCAATGCCGCGGTTGGCGACCGTGCACAATTCTTCCGCGTTGTAGACCAACCCGCCGCCGGTGCCGCCCATGGTATAGGCCGGGCGGATGACCACGGGGTAACCCAATTCGCCGGCGATCTTTTCGGCCTCCGGCACGCTATAGGCCGGCGCGCTTTTGGGCATGTCAATACCCAGTTTTTTCATCGTTTCCTTGAAGGCGATGCGGTCCTCGCCGCGCTCAATGGCGTCCACCTGGACGCCGATGACCTTGACGTTGTATTTTTCGAGCACGCCGGCCTTGGCCAATTCGGAGCAGAGGTTGAGTCCCGTCTGACCGCCCAGGTTGGGCAGTAGCGCGTCCGGGCGCTCCTTGGCGATGATTTCGGTCATGCGCGCCAGGTTCAGCGGTTCGATATAGGTTGCGTCGGCCATGCCGGGATCAGTCATGATCGTGGCCGGATTGGAATTGACCAGCACGATCTGGAAGCCCAGTTTCCGCAGGGCCTTGCAGGCCTGGGTGCCGGAATAATCGAATTCGCAGGCTTGCCCGATCACGATCGGCCCGGACCCGATAATCATCACTTTATGAATGTCGGTGCGCTTTGGCATGGCGAGTCCTTTATTATGATACAAGATTACGGCATGGTTCAACTGTTCACGGTTAGGAGGTTCACGGTTGGGAAATTCGCTAGAAAAATAAGCAACCGTTGAACAGTGAACCGCTGAACCTTGAACCATGCCCAAATAACGCAGGTATTGCTGAGCTATCGCTGGGGGGAGATTATTAGCGGTTTAGGCTGCGGAAGGCAAGCCTTAATCAGATAACCCGTGACTAAGGCATTATCCACGCATGCGCAGAGTGCGCCCATTACGCGGGACGGCGGAAGGTGTACGGTTTGGATTTAACCATGCCTTCGCGGCCGAGCGCCTCACGCTTGAGAGCAAGCTTCGCCAGCACCTTGTCGGTGGTGCGAAAATGGCATTTGGCCGTTTTGAGCAGGATGCTTGCTCCGTGCTGTTTGACCAAATCCTCGGCCGCCGCCTTGACCTGGTCGGAGGCGCCCTTGGGAAACACCCGGCTGTAATCCTTGTGCAATTTGTCCAGTGCGCTGAGGAATGCCGCGCGCGCCAGGATGGAGGCCGCCGCCACGGCCACGTCGGCCTCGGCCCGATGTCGTTGGACCAGCTCGACCTTGCGGCCGTGCTTCATCAGCGCCCGTTTAACCTGCTCCTTGTCGCCAAACTGATCGGAAATGGCGCGCGGGCATTCCGGCACCTGCTCAATTAAATTTTCAATGGCGCGGGCATGGCCCCAGGAAAGCATGGCATTGACACTGCGGAATTTTGCGTACAGCCGGTTATAGGCTTGTGGGCCGATTATCACGATGCTGAACCGCTTGCCCAGGAGACTGCGGATATCCCGGGCCAGTTGATGGGCTTTCTTGTCACTGGATATATTCTTGCTGTCCTTCACGCCCATGGCCAGCATGGTTTTGGCCAGCGCGTTGTCCGCGTACGCGCCGGCGATGACCAGCGGGCCGAAGAAATCACCCTTGCCGCTTTCATCAATGCCCATGTGGGGTGCATAGGCTTCCGGGTTGAGCATTTCCTCATACCCCACGCCGACGTGTCCCAACACCTTGGGCTCCAGCACATAGGTTACAAATTCCTGCGCCGCGCGGCCCTGGACCAGGCATTTGCCGCTCTGGTAAAGGATAATCTTGCATGTGTCGGTTTCGGCCGCCACCTGGGCATAGGGGACCACGATGGGACGGTAGTTGCCGGCCTGTAGGACCTCGGTGAGGAGGATTTGCTGGTCCTCCGTCAGCGGATAGGTAAACGATGTTTTTAGGGGCGTGTCCATGAAAGGAAAGAAGTCAGTAGTCAGATGTCAGAATATCAGGATGCATAGGAATTTTAAAGTAACACATGTTCTGGATTCCCGTTTTCACGGGAATGACAGAATGGGTGCGCGTGCTTGTCATTCCCGACTTGATCGGGAATCCATGATTTTCTTTGTTGCCGCCCTTGACGGGCCTAATTTAAATTCCGCTGACCTCTGACTTCTGATTTCTGGGACTCTTCCTATTGATACAGCGGCCCCAGTTTTTCGCACACGCGGAAATCGTCGCCGCCGAACCGGTCCCACAAGGTCGGCCGAAAAATCTGCCCTGAGGGTATGTTGTGCATGTCCACCGGAATCCGGAGCATGGCGTTCAGCGTCAGCAGATCCGCGCCGATGAGGCCGAACGAATTGGCATCGTGGTTCGGGCCGATGCGGGTCATATATTCGATCGAAGACATGTCCCGCGGCGCCCAGTAGGTTTCCGGCCAGGTGGGATCGGTTACCTTGCTGACGTGGTCCGCCACCTCCCGGGGCAGTTCGATGGTTTCGCCTTCGACCACGGAGAAGGTCAACTGGTTACCCACAACATTGTAACGGTAGGCGGTCATGGGGATGCCACCGGGTGTCCGGTAATGGCTGGAAAGGCCGTCGCCGGGGAAGTATTCCAGGGCCGCGTGCATATAGGTGGTGCGCTTACAAGCCTCGCGCATCAGCTTTTCCTGAAGCGCGGTATCGCCCCGGATGGCTTCGGCTACGTCCTGGATGCGCTTGGCTTTCCCGCCCTTGATGAGCGCGGCGATGTCCAGGGCATAGTCCAGGGCGCCGGCGCCGGAATTGCGTTTGTCAATAAAGCCATTGGGCGCGATCTTGCTGATGTTCTTGCCGGTGGCCTTCAAAATGCTTTCCACGGTCCAGTTGGTGCGGATATCGGCAAATAACTGCGGCAACCCGGTCACCAGGTTGGCGGCCAGCATGCCGATTCCGTTTTTGGAATCGTTTTCCGTGGCCACGAGATAAGCCGACCGGAACCCGTTCCAATCAAATGAACTGTTAAGAATTGATTCGGCCACGTCGAAGTTCGGGTACAGGTCGGTCCACTGCCGCTGTCCTTGTGTGCCGGCCAGGATGGCGTTGGCGCCCTGGGCGCGCTCGACATCGGCCTTGAACCCCTGGGCCTTGCCGATTTTTTCATCCGCCAGTTTCGGGTTGCCGATCATCAGGTCGCGCGTAATCATCGTCATGAGGATGCACAGGCGCAAAAGCTTGTCGGGCGGGTAGGGGCGCGGGCCCGTACCGAAATCGAATTTAAAACTCTTTTTCATGAACGCGAATGCCCGGTCCAGCTCGGCGTGGTCGTAAAAGCCCTGGTCCATGCGGCCCTTGACGGCCACCATGTCCACCGAGACCGTGCCCAGACCTAAGTAGTCGAGCATGATGTTGCGGCGGACGTCGGAACCGATGATGCCCATGGAAACGCCGCCCAGGGACAGGTAGTTTTTCCCGCGCATTTCGGCCACGGCGGCGGCACAGCGGGCGAACCGCAAGATGCGCTCTTGCACGTAGGGCGGCAGGTTGCCATCCTCGGCTTCGAGATCGGGGTTATAGATCGAAAAAATCGGGCGCATCTTTTCATCCATGGCCGCGCAAAACGCCTTGAGCCACACCGCGCCCGGGCGGTTGGTCTGGTTAAGTCCGTAGGCGGCCTGCAACCATTCGCTGGAGCCCAAGCCCTGGCAAGCACTCATGAGCTCGTCGCTGTAGGCCCAGGAACGGCTGACCCAGATGTTGGCGCTGACGCCTTCCCTGGTATACACTTCCTGGGCGCGTGCGCCGGTGCGTGGGCCGTACACGATTTCCGGCGCCATAACCACACGGACGCTCGTACCGTCGGGCAGTTTCACATGCCGGCGAATGAGACTGCTAACTTTTTCAGCCATGCGCCAGGTACCGGCCATGTTGCTTTCATAGGCTCCCGTGCGGCCGTCGGCCACGGGCGTAATGGCAATCGTCGGCACATGGCCGACCAGCGACCGGCTGGAGGGCGCGAAGCCCCGCTTGGCTTTCGACAAGGTTGAAAAATCAACACGCTCCGTGGATCCGGATGCACTCATGGTGCCCTCCTCGATATGGCTTTGAAATATGGTTGACAAACGCACACTTTACTTGCAAGCTTTACAATATTCAAGGTTTTTCAGCGACAGGGGACACTGAACCCCGAACACTGAACACCTTGTAAGAGTAGTTACCATAAATTAAGGAGTACGCTCATGCCAACGATCGAAACCGTTCCGTACCGGGGCTGGAAGCGCAACATTCGGCTAACAAATGGCCAGGTCGAACTGATCGTCACCCAGGATGTCGGACCGCGCATTGTGCGCTTCGGTTTCATCGGCGCCCAGAACATATTCGGCGAACTGCCGGAGCAGATGGGCGGCACCGGTGAGAAGCAATGGATGATCCGCGGCGGCCACCGGCTTTGGGTGGCGCCGGAAGGAAAACCGAAATCTTATGAGCTGGACAACACGCCGATCGCAATCCGGAAAATCTCCGGCGGCATCCGCGCGGTCCAGGCCCCGGGTGCGCTCACCCGCGTGCAGAAGACGATTGCCATTACCCTGGCCGAGCGCCGGAATGAAGTGACCGTCGTGCATCGGCTGACGAATAAAGGCCGCCAAGCCATTACCCTGGCCCCCTGGGCGCTGACGGTCATGGCCAAGCGCGGGATGGCTATTATTCCACTGCCGAAGAAGATGTCCCATGCGGGCCTTTTGACCCATAACCAGAATTGGAGCTTGTGGGGCTATACGGATCTCAGTGATCCGCGTTGGACGATAGGGCAACGCTATATCCTGTTCCGGCAGGATCCAAGGCGGGAACCCAATAAAATCGGCATTGCCCACCGGGAAGGTTGGGTGGCCTATCTGCGGAACGGCCTCCTGTTCATCAAGAGATTTAAGCGCATACCCGGCGCGACTTATCCGGACAGCGACGTGAATTTTGAAACATTCTCCAATCAGCAGATTCTGGAGCTGGAAAGTTTGGGGCCGTTAGTAACGCTCCGCCCCGGCCAGACCGCCGCCCACACGGAAACCTGGACGCTCCACTGCGGGGTCACTCGCCTCGGCGACTCGCCTGGGCGAAGCGCTTCGGCGGAGCCTGGAGCGCTCCGGCGGAGCCGGGAGGCCTGCCGTACCGAGGCGGATATTGATAAATACGTGGCCCCGCTGGCTAAGGAAAATGCAGAATGTAGAATACAGAATGCAGAATGAATACAGAAAACA
>JAHIMN010000248.1 GCA_018896395.1 Verrucomicrobiota bacterium
AGGGCCACGTGTCCATACACGCTACGCTTGGCGGCCGTCACGTACGTTCCGCCGGGTCCGGCGATTTTATCCACTTTACGGAGCGTGGCGGTTCCATAGGCCATGGCGCCAATGGCCTGAATGCCCCCAATCTTGTAAATCTCCGTGGCGCCCGCCAGTTCCAACGCGTACAACAGATACGGGTTCATGTGCCGTGACGCATCCACCGGCGAGCAGGCCACGATTTCCGGGACACCCGCGGCCCTGGCAAGGGTTGCCGTCATCAGCGCCGTGGATACCAGGGGTGCCTGGCCGCCGGGAATATACAGGCCGATGCGTTCCAGGGGCGCAAACTGTTCCCCAACCGTGCCGCCCTTGGACGTGGACATGCTCCAATCCTTTTTCAGGCTGGCGCGCGCGAAATTGAGAATCCGCTTGTGCGCTTCCTGGGCGGCGGTTACGAAATCGGCGTCCACCTGGGTGCGGGCCGCATTGAGTTCCGCTTTCTGAACGGCAAACTGGGCAGGGGTCAGGTCCGCGCCATCCAGTTGACGAATGAACCGCGCCACGGCCTCGTCGCCGCGGGTTTGAATGTCCGCCAGCATTTCGCGGGCCTTGGTTTCGGCGGCAACGTCAAAGGCGGGACGATTGAGAAAGGCGGTCACCAGCGCCGACGGGTTATCCGGCATCCAGGCGACAGTAGGGATGGTAATAAGGGTTTCAGCGCTCATGGCATATAATTCCGGCATGGTTCAACGGTTCAAGGAAATGCAGAATTAAGAATGCAAAATTTTTTAAGACTTTGTTTCTTCATTCTTCATTCTGCCTTCTACATTTCTTCATCCAACCGTTGAACCACTAAACCGTGAACCCGACAACCTTTCCTGTAGTTACAAATTTACAGCCAAGGCGCAGGAAATACAACTGTTGATTGCGGTCCTGTCGTGATGACGACCTACGGACGGGATGCCCGGCCGGGACCGTATACCGTCAGGCGGCCCTCGCCGGGCGCACTGCTCGGCGTTACCCGGCATTGATACAGGCGCCGGATGACTTCATCGCGCAGGGGCAGGTCGAGCGCCGCCGATTCCAGCAAAGCGTGTTGTACCCGGCCGGTCTCGTCATAGCGCAGAACGGCGGTGAACGACCAGGGCCCGGAGGGCTCGCGTATTGCGAACATGGGCGCAAGATCCACCGAGCGGCCTTGCCAATTACCGGTCAAGTCCATTCGATAGGCTGGCGGCGCCAACGATGGGCGTTGGACCGGTGTGGGGAGCGCAAAGCGTTGGGGCGTCAGAGGGGTCATGGGACGCGGCGGAGTCAACATGGGAATCTGGTCCTTCTGTTCCGTGGGGGACGTATCCGGGAAGCGGAGGAAGCTATAGGTCGCGTCGAGCGGCGGTTTGACCGCGTTGGTCTGGCCGGGTTTGGCCGGGGGTAGCATCATGGCGGCGGAAAGCGCGATCAGCGCCGGGGAATGCGCGGCATTCCATTCGTCATAATGCTCCTGATGGTCGCCGGTTGTCAGGAGGGCGGGACAATATGTGATGGCCGGCGGCGTCAGCCGCGCTGGCGAAAAACCAGGGTGCAGGGACGGTGACCAAATGAACAGGAACGCCGCCACGGCGAGTGTGAGAACGCAGGCCGCCATCCTGTCGCGCCGTGCCATGGAAGCGCGCGTGTTCATGGCATAACCTCTTCGCCAAAGGATGGCCGGGTAGCCAGGTTGACTTGTTGGAGTCCGGCGGTCGTGGCCATATTCATGACGCGCAGGATGACGCCGTACGGCACGCGGACATCGGCTTCAATCGTGATGGCCGTGGTCTTTTGATTGCGGACGGCATTACGGAATGCCGTAGCCAAGCCATCGAGCGTCACCCGTTCGTCATTGAAAAAAAACAGACCCTCCTGGGTCAACGTCACCACCATGAGCCCATATGGAGTGCCGGTGAGGAACGCGGCGGCGGGCAATTGGACGGCGGAAGATGGTTGACGCACGAACGAGGCGTGCAAGAGCATGAACAGCATGATGAGGAGCGCCAGATTGACGAGCGGCATGAGGCCCAGCGGGTTATGGAACAACCTCTGCCGGGGCCGATAGCGCCGCCAGCGAATGCCGGCCTGTTCGCGTACGGAGGTCATACGTCTGTCCTTATTTGATCGGCCTGCCCGAGCTCGGCCAGGGTCTTGCCCGCCTGCCCAAGCTCGGCCAGCCCGCCTGTAACGCTACCCGGCCCGCAGTCGCTACGCGCCAGCGTTGCGGGCGGGTGCGTAGCATTGCGGGCAGGGGCTTCCGTGGTGGAGGACGATCCAAAGCTGGTGAGGAAGGCGAGAATTTCGCCCGCTGCCCACTCCATGTCGAGCGCGATGACATCTACCTTGGACACCAGCAGATTATAGCCGATATAACTGAACATGGCCACGACCAGGCCGGCGGCCGTAGTCAGCAGGGCCTGCCAGAGACCGGCGGCCAGATCGCCGATCTGGACCAGGGGTGCCTTCTGCTGAATGACCAGAACCGTCTGAATCATGCCCAGCACCGTGCCCAGCACACCCATGAGCGGCGCGACTTGCGCAATGGTGGCCAACACGCCGAATCGTCTTTCCATGCGCGCGATTTCGGTGAGCGCCGCGTCATCAATTGCCTGTGCGATCACCTCCCGGCTTCGGTCATTATGCAGGATGGCGGCGCGCACGATATAGGCCACCGGACCGGGCGTATCGTCGCAAATGCTGATGGCTTCATTGACGTTTCCGCGTCGGAGGATGTTGCAAATGCCCTTCAGAAAATCGTCGGTTTTAATCTTGGCCCGGTGCACGTGGAAGAACCGTTCCAGGAAAACGACCAGTGCGATGGCCCCTCCGGCCAGAATCACCCACATGACCAATCCGCCCTGTTGAATGAGCGTGAACATAATGACAATCCTTTCATTTCAGGTTGTTGGGTTCACGGTTCACCGTTGAACGGTTGATAGAATGAACCATAGACGGCATAAGTTGCAATAGTTGAATTACGCATTGATAACCGTGAACCGCTGAACCGTTGAACCTAAATACTTAATAAAAATATAACCAGTGTTCCGTGCGCAGTCGATTGATGCGCGCTAAAGCCTCGGTGCTGGAGGGCACATCCGCATCCACGATGCGCTGGTAGATGGCGGCTGCCTTGCGCCAGCTTTTTTCCGCTTCCTTCAACGCGGCGGCCTGGAACGCGGCGCGTGTGAACCAGACAGAGTCCTCCGGCAGGTGATCAGCCGTTTTGTAATAAAGATACACCCCGTTCATGTAATGCTCAAAAGCGTTCGGTATGCGGCCCGTTTTTTCCAGACAACGGCCGATTTTGTATTCGGCCTGCATGCGGGCCTTAGGTGTGACCGCCGGCCGGTCAAGGATGGTCTGGTAGGAGGACAGCGCTTCATCATACCGCTTGGGATCTTCCGTGCCGAGCGTAAACTGACAGTCGCCCTTTCGAAACCAGGCGGTCTCGTTCAACTCGTGGTCCGGGAACTGCTTGATCAGGTCATTGAAGATCAGAATTGCGGCGGCGAATTCACCCAGTTCACACAGTGCGGCGGCCTGGTAATAACGGGCTTCCGGGCGCTTCGGGCTGGCGGGGTATTCCTTGATGAGCAAGGCAAAATGATTGTTGGCGCGGCGGAACTCGTTCTGTCTCAGCGCCGCGCGGCCGGCCCAGAACAGCGCGGCGTCGGCGATCGTCCTCTGGGGATACTGGCGGGCCACTGTTAGAAAGCCGGTTTCCGCCGGGCCGTAACGGCCATGGTTGTATTCATATTCGCTCACCCAGAACAGCGCGTCCGGCGCCCAGGCGGAATGGGGATAGCGCTCGACAAAAGTTCGAAAGGCGGTTCCGGCCTGTTCGTCCTGGCCCAAGCGGAATCGGCACCAGGCGCCCAGGTACATGGCGCGATCAGCCACGTCGCTGGTGGGGCAGGTGCTATATGCCTGTTCGAAATAATTCAGTGCCGTGCTGAATCGGTCCGCGCAATATTCAATCAGGCCCAGTCCATGGAGTGCGCGGGCCCGGGTGGGATTGGAATACGTGCGGCTGATGTCTGTATACAGGGCGCGCGCGGTGTCCGCGTGCCCTTGCTGGAACTCGATGTCGGCGATGCGCAGGAGGGCCGCGGGCGTTAGTTCGCCAACGGGATCCTTGTCCGCCAGGTCCCAGAAGAGCGTTTTGGCGCGTGCGGGTTCGTCCAACCGGGCCCAACACTCGGCGATCTGGAATTCGGCCTGATCGGCCGGCAGGGTTTCAGGCCATTGCGTTTGAACGCGTGCATATGATTCGATTGCCAGCTTGTACTGGCCGGCGGCCACGTGCGCATCGCCGACGAGCAGGCGGTTGCGGGCCTTTACCAACTGGTTCGGTTCCCCCTCGCAAGCCTTTTCAAAGGCCAGCGTAGCCTCGTTGAAGCGGCCGAGGTTGAACAATGCCCGGCCTTTGCCCTGCTGGGCACGCGCCGTGCCCACAGGGTCGGAAAATGTTTCCAGGTAATTTTGAAAGTCACGCAGGGCCTTGTCGGAGAGTCCCTTTTCCAGCAGGGTCTGGGCCAATTCCAACTGGACTTCGCGGGCCAGCGCGTTGGTGGACTGGGCGACCACGAAGCTGCGGACGAGAGCGATGCCCTCTTCCGGCTTATCCATTTTCAGAAGCAGTTTGCCTTTGCGCAGATTGCAGATCCCTTTCAAGGTGGGATCGGAGAGCTGTTCGATGCCTCGATCCAGCAGGCTAAGGGCTTCGACCAGATTGGTTTGAGCTACGGCGATCTCGGTCAGCGAAAGGAGCGCCATGGCGCGATATTCGTCGGGGACATTGCGCAGGTTAGCCAGTGGGGTATAGGCGTTGCGGGCCTTGTTCCAGGCGCGCTCATTCAGGTAGATGCGGCCCAGCATGCTCAGATGTTCCTGTCCCGCACGCGTTTCCGGGTTCGTGCTGGGCATGTGTTCCAGCACTTCTCGGGCCGCATTGATCCTGCCGGCGTTAATGAGCGTCTCGGCCCAGTCCAGGCGGTTAGCCGGGCCTTCCGGCGTGTTTTCGTACAGGTCCGCAAAGCGCGCAAAACACGCCACGGCCGCGTTGGTCTCACCCTGTTTGACCAGTGACCATGCCTGCAGGCGGAGGGCCCGGGAACGGTATTGTGATTGCGGATACTGCTGCTCCAGCCAGCGGCAGGCGACCACAACCTGAGCCCAGCGTTCTTTTTCAAAGTTGGCCATGGCCAGCCAGAATTCAAAAGCATCCGCTTGCGACGAACCATCGGCCAGCTTCCTGTTTTGCTCCAACAGTTGAAGCATGTCCTGGTATCGTTTCTGACCATACAGCGTCTGGGCCAGCAGAAGAATACCCTCGCGACGCTCTTCGGGCGTGGTGGCCTTCTGCAGGTAATGCGTCAGTTTTGCGTGCGCGACGTCATACAATTCGTCTTCCAGCGCGGCGCGGCTGTCGGCGAGCAGGTCGGAAGTTGGGGAGAGCGGCGCGGCCATTGCCGCTGGTGTGGTCGACAACAGGATTGTAGCTGTCAGCAAGGCTGCCCAAATAAGTGGGCGGGCAGGACGATATCGGGCGGTGGCCATCCCGAAAATATTTTTTGGGCATGCACTCATGGGGCGATATGACGACGGGAGCTATTCTATCGCCCGTTCGCGGCTATTGGAAGAAGAAATCGAGTGCAAGGAGGAAATAAGACGCATGTCAGGGCAGTCAATGGCGCAACGCCACGCGCAGCGCGTGGCAGGCAAGTTTACCCCACTCTGAGCAGGGGTCGCCCTACGGAGGCCATCGTAGGGCCTCAGCTTGCTGAGGCCATTATAGCGCAGCTACAATATACGCGCACGTAAGAGGGTTTAATTTACGCGTGCGGGACTGGCGGCGCCACCGGGTTAGGTTCCGGCTTGGCCTGCTCCAGTTTTTCCAGGCGCTTGTCCATTGCCATCATTTTGTCCTTAAGCTCCGGCAGGCGCATCAGGTGGGCGTGCATTTTGGTGAACTTTTCGTATGGCATGGCCGGTGATCCGAGGACAAACGTGCCCGAGGGGATATCCTTGGTCACGCCGGCCTGCGCCGCCACGATGATATCCGAACCAATTACCAGGTGGCCGACGATACCGACCTGGCCGGCGATGATCGTCCGTTCGCCGATCATCGTACTGCCGGAAATGCCGGCCTGGGCAACGATCACGCAGTTGTCGCCAATAATTACATTGTGGGCAATCTGGATCAGGTTGTCCATTTTAACACCGTTGCCGATACGCGTCTGGCCGAACCGGGCGCGGTCAATGGTGACATTGGCGCCGATTTCAACGTCATTGCCGATCACGACGATGCCGATCTGGGGGATTTTCCTGCGGACCGCGCCTTCCTGCACGTA
>JAHIMN010000249.1 GCA_018896395.1 Verrucomicrobiota bacterium
AATTTGTGCTTTTCAACCAGTAAGGCCTGAATCCGCGTATAAATAATGCGCGGATCGGGGACAAGGCGTGTTTGGCAAGGATGACAACCTGTGAGGGTTCCATTGGCTTTCTTAGGGAGTTCCATGGGGGCGGGTGAAATTATCCTGGTCCTCGGGGTTGCCCTGTTGTTGTTTGGAGCGGAACGATTGCCTGCCATGGCCCGTTCCCTGGGAAAAGCCCTGGAGGAATTTCGCCGCGCGGCCAGGGACTTAACGCATGATCTTATGGACAATCAACATCCGCCGTCTGTATCCGAAACTCCGCCTCCTCTGCCACCTCCTTCCAAACTGCCCTCTGATGAAAGAAAAGGATAGCCTGATGACCGGTCAGCCCGGCGGACATGATTCATGAGCACACCCGGGGACATGGTCGTCGAGTTGAATTTTGTGCCGGAGTGGGCGCGGCGCCCCGCCGATCAGAGTGCCTATGCGCGGTTTGAGGATCGCCCTCGTGGCCGCGATAGGGATCGGGGTCATAACCAAGATAGGCGCCGCCCGGGCGATAAATCCGGATACGCCGATCAACGGCGCATGGCACCGGAATCTGGCGAAAAAAAACGTGGCGGCTTGAGCCCGCCGCGGTCCGCACCCTCCGGAAGCGATCGCCGCCAGCCCGCCTGCAACGCTATGCGTAGCATTGCGGGCAGGGAGCGTTCCGACAATCGGCCGCCACCCATCGAAGTGACCTTCATTCCCGAACGCCGGGGCCTGAAACCGCTGGTCGCCCGGCTGGCCCGCTCGGGCCGCGCCTATCCGCTATTTGAAGTGGCGACACTGTTTTTGAGTAAGCCGGATTTTTATGCCGTCAAACAGGAAGTGATCCCTGGCACCGCCGGCGCAGAATCGGTTTTCCTCTACCAGTGCGCCGAATGCAAGGTTGTTTTTCTGGATCGCAACCGGGCCGTGGCCCACGCGTTGAACAAACATATGGATCTTTTTTATGCCCGGGAAGAGACGCAAAGCGAGCCGCCCAAGGGGGCGTTCATTTGTGTGGCGCGCTGCAAGCTTTCGGGCGAACTGCTGGGCCCGCCGAATTATCATGAATTCAATGAACGGGTCTTGGAATTGCATAGCACGCGGTTTGCCTCGATGTCGCTGGACGCCTATCGCCGGCATATTGTCAATGAAACGGATCCGGCGTTGATCGAGCAGTGGAAAAAGGAGGCCTGCCGTCAGATTCTGTATCGAACCTTGCGTGTGGCTGAGCCATTGACCTTCAAGCGTCGCAACCAGGTGGAGGCCCATTTCATGGAACATTATGCCCCGGCTTTGATCTGGAAAGGGCGTAGGTTTGTTACACCGGGTGTGGCCTGCCGGGATCTTGAGGATCCCCAAATTCGCCGGGTCGTTGAGGAGTCCTGGGCGCATGAGAACCAGTTCCCGCTGAAAATGGCCGTTTCGATCCAACCGGCTTTTCGGCACTTGGGACTTCACACGTTTAAGGCCTCCGGCAAAGCGACCTTTGTCACGGCGATTGTGCCTCATCCCATTGATCCTTTGCAGGCCGCCGATGGCATTCGCCGGATTCTGGAATGCCTGTGTGCTCACCCGGGTGTCAGTCGCCAGGAGCTTGTGCTGTTACTTCAGCCGGGCGCCGTGCCGGACGCCGTGCCGGGCGCCGTGCCGGACGCCGTGCCGGACGTGCCGGAAGTGGCGGCCATTCTACATGCCCTTCGTTGGATGGTGGAAAAAGGACATGTCATCGAGTTTTATAACGGCACGCTGGCCATTCCCTATCGTAAACCGGAGTTCGCCAAAGCTGATAAGGCCGCACAGCCGGCGATCCATTCGCGCGCACCAACGCGCAGATGATGGGCAATGGAAGATGGTTAATGGTTAATGGATGATGTTTAATGGTGAACGACTCGATCCCGACGGAGCAAAGCCGTGTGTTGTGTTAAGCCGCATCAATCATTGCCCCTAAACCATTCCAGGATGGAGCGATCAAGCCTGCATCAACCATTAACCATCAACCATTAACCATTCCCCATTTCACATGGCAGATATCCAATTAACTTGTCCGGCCTGCGGGCGACTCCAAACTGTTTCGGAGTTTGTCGAGGAACCTGTAATGGTCTGTACGGCGTGCGGGCAGGCGATGGCCCTGCCGGCGCGGAAACCTGGGAAACCCGGCTTGGAACTGAAACGGCGCGAGCCGCCGCGCTCGCGCGAACAGGCGATCCCTACGGATGCGCCGGAATCGGCGGACAATGTGCCCGCCTTGCCTTCGTTGGTTGCGCGGCGTTCGACAAGCCTGGCGCGTGATACCCATCGGGTTCAAGCGCATGCGCTGAGCGTCTGGCTGAGCGCCCTGATCTTTCTGGTGCTGGCGGGGGGGCTGGCTTATATCCGGTTTTACGGCGGTTGGCCGGGTATACCTCTGGAAACGCTGAAATGGTATGGCATGCTGGCGATCGCGGCCGCCTACCTGTTTGTTATTGGCCTGGCCCTGCGGGACAATATGTTTGACGGTTTGCTTGCCATCGCGGTTCCCTTGTATCCGTTTTACTACCTGTTTTTTTCGTCCAGTGCCTTATTTACGCGCGCGCTGGTTGGTGCTTTGTTGGTGGCCTTCGGTTATGACACCCTGCTATATCTCCAGGGGTGGGCCGCCGGGGTAGTAGACGCTGTCAATCATTGGATTCGGCACGTATAATCGGTTGCGGATTATCTCATTTCAGATCTCATGTTGCCGAAATGTTATGTTAAATCTCGTCAAAGCCCACATCAGTTGCGCCGCCTTGCGGCATAACGTGGAAGTATTGAAAGCCGCCGCAGGCGGTACATCCCTATGCGCCATGGTCAAGGCCAATGCCTATGGACATGGCGCGGTCCTCGTGGCCGAAGCCCTGTCCGGCATGGGTATCGCTTTCTGGGGCGTGGCCACGATAGCGGAAGCCCTGGAACTGAGAAAACACGGGGTGCGCGAACCGATCCTGCTGTTGTGTCCGCTTGAGCTTTATGAACCGGTCCGTGATGCAGAGGAAGCCATTGACGCCCTGCTGGAAGCGGATATCCGGCCGACCATCGTCAGCGCGGAAGGAATCCGTCTGCTGGCCCAGCGCGCCGCGCATCGGCGGACAATCGCCCGTGCCCACCTCAAAGTGGATACCGGCATGGGCCGTAACGGATGTCCCGCTGATGACGCGGTCGAGTTGGCCCTGTTATTGCGCGCGAGCCCGTTTCTGGAACTGGAAGGTGTTTATAGCCATTTCGCCTGTGCGGATGAACGCGTTCTGGATTTCGCCCGCCGGCAACAGGCGGTCTTCCAGGATGTCTTGGAAAAACTTGCGGCGCGCGGCGCACGCATCCCGATCCGCCATCTGGCCAATAGCGGGGCCATTTTCAACCTGCCGGAGGCGCGGCTGGATATGGTCCGCCCGGGCCTTGCGCTTTATGGATACGGCGGAAAATATATCCGGGGCTCCAAGCGTCTGCGCCCATCGTTGCGGCTTGAAGCGCCGGTGATTATGACCAAATGGATCCCGACGGGCGAAACCTGCGGCTATGGCCGCACGTTTACCGCGCGGCGGAAGACGCGCATTGGTCTGTTGCCGCTGGGGTACGCCGATGGGTATGACCGCCGTTGGTCCAATGCCGGCCAAGTTAGTTTTGGAAATCGGTTGATCCCGGTCATTGGCCGTGTCAGCATGGATCTGACCATCCTGGATTTGACGGATGCGCCGGACGCGGTGGTGGGCAGTCCGGTCTGTGTCGTCAGTGATCGTCGGGATGATCCGCATTCCGTGGAGTCCATGGCGGAGCGTTTAGAAACCGTTCCGCAAGAAATCACCTGCGCGTTAGGGACGCGGGTGGAACGCGTGCTGACCGCATAGCCGCCCATAGGCCGCCGGACAGGGCTGTGCTTGCCGCCTCCCGCTGACCTTCCCCCGCATTTTCCGCGCATCATCAACCCTACATCCGTTCGTGCGGCCGTCATGGATGGTTGCGGCATTTAAGGCGGGAGGAGCGTGGGAGACCAGCCTGCCGGCCTGGTATATTCCGGCAGGGACCAGCGGGAAGCTTTGCCTGATCGTGAATCGCTCCCTTCTGAAATTGATTAGCGCTTACATTTGTCTCATTTTCTCATATTTGAGAATACTACAGCCTCTTATTGAGTTAAATCGCTTTTTAAAGGTCAATTTTGAAAGCAGAATTTTAGTAATCATATCCGGCCTCCATGATAATTTGGTATTCCAACGCCATGATTAACAAATAGTTGCTCTTATTCTGGCTACTGGTTGCTGAAGCCTGACTTCTTATGCAGTGAGACTTTCGCAATTTTGCAATTGATCCACGGTAATCAGGCCCGAAATATGCTCTTTTATAAATTGGTATGCAGGTCTTTTGGAGGCAGAAAAGAAAGTGGAATAGCTAAACTCGTCAAAAGCGTAACAGGAGGTGTTCAGCAGTAACGGATTATCAGTCCATAAGGGGAAGGGGGGCAGTGATTATGAAGACTGCCCTGAAAGCAAAATGGAGATTTTATTGTGCCATTGTATGCCTAATGGGGGGAAGTTCGTTATTTTTTTATTGGATTAATCACAACTCTCTATCCTCTTCTTCCAGTTCATCTAGTCTTTCCAGCCCGGCCGGTCAGCCCGCTGCATCACGTGATTCACCTATTGACGCGCAGGCTCATGCAAAAGAGCCCATGACGAATGCTCCTTCGGCTTTGTCACGCGTGTCATCTGCGATTCAGAAAAACCCTGCCGCTGTCAAGGCGCATGCCAAACTCGCTTCAGGTTTTGGTGGTATTCAAAATAGTTGACGGAAGGTGGATATGCATTCCAAAGTGTCATTTTTCAAAAAGCCCGTGTTGATCGGGTGGTTGCTCGTTGCGGCGATCGGGGCGCAGGCGGCGACGTATTATGTCAGCACGAAGGGCAATGATGCCAACGACGGCACGAGTTTGGCGCTAGCCAAGCAGACCATTCAGGCGGGGATCAATGTGGCCGCTAATGGTGACACGGTGTTGGTGGCCCATGGTAGGTACGGTAGGATTTATATTCCTCCAGGCATCACTGTCCGCAGCGTCAATGGCCCCGGATCCACAAAGATAGATGGCGGCGGTGTGAGGCGTTGCGCCTACTTGGACACGGGTGCCGTGCTGGATGGGTTCACAGTGTGGAATGGTTTTTCGTCATACGGCGGCGGCGTGGATGTCTGGGGTGGAACGGTGCGGAACTGCATGATCACCAGAAACATAGGCTACTTGTACGGTGGCGCTTTTCTCATGTACGGCACTATGGAGAACTGCACGATCAGCGGAAACTCGGCCGGCAGTGTTGGTGGTGGTGTGTATGCTTACAGTAGCACAGTGCGGAACTGCACGATCATAGGAAACATAGCCACCTACTGGGGCGCCGGTGCTTATCTTTTACACAGCACGGTGGAGAACTGCACGATCAGCGGAAACTCGGCCGGCAGTGTTGGCGGCGGCGTGTATGTCCGGGGCGGAACGCTGCGGAACTGCACAATTGACAAGAACATAGCTAACGTGGACGGCGGCGGCACTTATCTCTTATACAGCACGGTGGAGAACAGCACGATCATAGAAAACATAGCCTACCGGGACGGCGGCGGCGTGTATGCCGACAGTAGCACAGTGCGGAACTGCACGATCAGTGAAAACATAGCCTACCTTAATGGCGGCGGCTCTTATCTCAGGTTTGGCACGGTGGAGAATTGTATGATCAGCGGGAACACGTCTTATGGTTCCGCTCCAACAATCAACTACGACTGCGGCGGCGGAGTGTTTGTCCTAGCAGGAACGGTGCGGAACTGCGCGATCACAGGAAACATAGCCTACTGGGACGGCGGCGGCGCGTTTCTCATGGGCGGCACGATGGAGAACTGCACGATCAACGGGAACTATGCCATGAGCTTTGGCGGCGGTGTGCGTATCATTTTCGGCACGGTAAAGAACTGTCTGATCAGCGGGAACACAGCCGACGATATTGGTGGTGGGGTGCATGCCGAACGCGGTAGAATGGAGAACTGCACGATCAGCGGGAACACGGTCACCTCCAGCGGCGGCACCGGTGTTGGCGGCGGAGTATATGTCAATGGTGGAACGGTGCGAAACTGCATCGCGTATTACAATCAGGACACAGATGCCATTGGCCTCATTTCTTATAGTTGCATTGGCGTTGGAATGAACATCACCGGCGTCGGCAACATCATCAACGAGCCGCAGTTCGTGTCCACTGGCACAGGCTACGGCACCAACCATGTGTCGGGCGACTACCATCTCCGGCCGACATCCCCCTGCATCAATATAGGCACGAACCAGTCGTGGATGACGAACGCGGTTGACCTGGATGGTTTGCCGCGCATCTTCAACGGTGTGGTGGATATGGGCGCCTATGAGTGTGTTGGCAGTGCCATCATGCGAAACCCAATGATCCTCTCCAATCGGTGTGACTACGGATCCAACGCGACCTGGCAAACGTTTGAGGTGTGGAATGCGGGAACGGGAGCAATGGCATACGCCCTGTCGCCCAATGTAGACTGGTTGTCGCTTTCACCCGCGAGCGGGATGAGCGAGGGCGAAGTTGATCCTGTAAGCGTCAACTACGCAAGTGCCGGATTACCGCCCGGAAACTATACTGGCATCGTCACCATCACTTCGGCGCAGGCGATCAATTCGCCGCAGGTCGTTACGGTGTATCTGTGGGTGGACAAGCTTGACCAGATGATCACTTTCCCACCCATCGCCTCCCAGCCGGTGACGGGTCGGGTGGGGTTGGCGGTGACGGCAAGTTCGGGGTTGCCGGTCAGCTTCACGGTGGCGTCTGGGCCGGGAGTGATCAGCGGAGAGACGAACCTGTCGTTTTTGGCGGCCGGTACCGTTTGGGTCGTAGCCTCGCAGGCGGGCAACTCGATCTGGGAGGCAGCGACGCCAGTGACGAATGCGGTGATCGTGACGAGTCCGCCGGTTGGCGAAATCCGATTTGCTGAGACGAATGTGGTGGTGAATGAGGATGTTGTGAACGTGGAGTTGAGGGTGGTTCGAATGAATGGGAGTTACGGGGCAGT
>JAHIMN010000250.1 GCA_018896395.1 Verrucomicrobiota bacterium
AGGCCTGTGCCTGGACAACTTGCGCGCGCCCCATCTCGCCTCCCGCGCGGGTGACAAAGGAGTTAAGCGACATGTTCTGTGCCTTGAACGGTGCGACGCGAAATCCATCCTGAAGCAGGAGCCGGCAGAATGCTGCCGTCATTACGCTCTTGCCGGCATTGGAACTGACGCCTTGGAACATGATCGCCGGTGTGCGGCGTGTCTTGGGTTGCGCCTTGCGGCCGTTCAGAACCCGCTGGACCGGCCATCGCCGGTGGAGGGCCGCGATCAGGCGCGCGTTTTCGTCCGCCGTCCGCACGGCCACGCGGAAGAAACGCGCATCCAGCCCCTCGAAGTTGGCGCATACGCGAATCGCAATGCCGTCTTCGGACAGCAACCGTTGCGCCAGAATGCGCGCATCCGGTACGGATGAACCCGCCTGCAACGCTGGAAGCGTAGCAACTGCGGGCAGGTCCAGTCGGACCAGCAGAAAATTAGCCGCGCCGGGATAAACCACCAGCCCCTGAATTCGGCGCAATTCAGCCAGCAACGCCTCCCGTTCCCCGCGCACCATGGAGCGTGAACGGGCAACATAATCCGTATCTCCCAGCGCCGCAACGCCCACCGCTTGCGCCAGAGTGTTGACGCTCCATGGCGGCTGGCGTGCACGAACGCTTCCGGCCAGTGCCGCATCGGCCACGGCGCACCCCAGCCGCAGCCCGGGGATGGCAAAGATTTTGGTCAGTGACAACAGAACAACAACATTAGGCGGCCGTTTCGTCGTCAGGCTCTCAAAGTCTTCCACGAAATCGCCGAAGGCTTCATCCACAATGAAGAGGCATTCCGGATGCGCCTGTGCCAACGTTCGAATGGACGGAGCGTGGCAGACCTGGCCGGTGGGATTATTGGGGCGGCCGATAAAAACCGCCGCCGCTTCGTTTAACAGCGGAGCGAGTTGCTCCGGCGCGAACTGAAAACCGTCTTTTTCCGCGATGGGAACACTGACCAATTCCATGCCGGCCAGCCGGGCGGCGCGGGCATAATCCGTATAGCACGGCACGGGGATGACGGCCCGCTTCGTTCCGGCAACCTGCGCCAGCAGGTAGAGCAATTCCGTTGAGCCGTTGCCGGACAGGATTTCATCGGCCGCGGCGCCATATCGGCGGGATGTGGCCGCGACCAGAGCGCCGGCCTGGGAATCCGGATAGTGAACCAACTCGCCAAGGTGACGACTGATGACCGGACGCAGCCAGTCGGGCGGTCCCAGCGGGTTGATATTGGCTGAAAAATCGAGGATTTCGTCCGGCGCTTTGCCGGCCAGTTGCGCCAGCCGATTCCGATTTCCGCCATGTCCATCTGTTGTCATGGGTGCGTACCAAAAAAAAGCATCCCGAATCCCCCGGAGCGGGATTCGGGATGCCGATATTTCATCCCTGCAATACACGCCTGCTATTTCAGAGCCCCAGTCCGCGAGGGTCAACAGGCGCTATCTACCGTGGAAAAGGTATTCTGGCTTCCGGATCATCCTGTCAGCCGCGCCTTCCCATCTTACGACAGTGACCTTTGCGGCTTTCGTCCCCGGTTACAGCGGCGGGACCACGACGGATTTGCACCGTCTTCCCGATTCCAACGTCAGCAATGATGTTATTGCATGCTTGGCACAGATGTCAACTTATTTTTCGGACAGAATTTTTCGGACAGAAGCCTTCGCCGGGGTTGACAAAGTGTTTGACAAGCAGTATGCCAGTGTCGGGTATATGGGCTGAGGGGAGGGTTCCTTCAGCGGATTTTCCACAAGCCGGTTTGGCTTGTGAAAAATTCGGGCTGAGCGGGCAATACCATGACCGAACGCATCGAGGTTATTCAAGGCGACATTACCCGGCAGACTGTGGACGCGATCGTGAACGCGGCCAACACCACGCTCCTCGGGGGTGGCGGCGTGGATGGCGCTATCCATGCCGCCGCAGGCCCGGAATTACTGGCGGCATGCCGCACACTCGAGGGCTGTGCCACGGGCGAGGCTAAAATCACCCGTGGCTACCGGCTCAGCGCTCCGTGGGTGATCCACACCGTCGGGCCTATATGGCGTGGGGGCGGACACGATGAAGACGTCCTGCTGGCCAGGTGCTACCAGAACTGTTTTTTGCTTGCGGTCCGGCATGAAATCACCACAATAGCTTTTCCAGCCATCAGTACGGGAGTTTATCGCTTTCCACTTGAACGGGCCGCCATAATCGCGGTCAAGGAGACAAGGCGTTTTTTGGAGAGTCGGCTTGCCATGCGGAAAGTGGTTTTCGTCTGTTTTAATGGAGCGACGTTAGATGGCTACCGTAAGGTTCTGGCCGAACGGCCCCAAGGAAAGGCGTCATGAATTCGGCGAACGGGAAAAGCGAAAAAATCATCAGGAGCAAATAAACGGAGGGGGATTTATGAGTAAGAAGTTTATATTCGCTTTTGTGCTGATTATTGCCACGGCCATCGTTTTGCTTTACAATATGAAAGGCATCTTCACACCTCCCAGGATTGACGTGGACTTGGTCTTTACCTCGATTAAGGGTGTATATACCTCGATTGTATTCCTGGCCTTTACCGTTATCGGCGTACTGATCGGCCTGTTTATTAAATAAGCTGGGCAGGTTTGACAAGGTTCACCGTTCAAGGTTGCACCTGCCTGGGCGACTTGCCAAGGCAAAGCACTTTGGACTTTGGCCCGTCGAGAGCCTCTGGATCGAGCGACGAGCTCAAGCGAGTCGCGGAACCTGGTAAAAAAGGTGAAAAACACAACAACCGTGAACCGTGAACCCGGAACTTTGAACCACGCCCGAAAAAGATTGACTTAAACCGAACTTATGCCACAATATTGTCTGTTTCTTATATAAAAGAACAGGAGGTGATAGGAACAAGGTTTAGTGAACGGGAGTACGCTGTTCCGCCTGTTTCTGGCGGGGGCGTCTGTTGACCGGTCAGAACCAAAATAACCATAACACAGTAAATGTCAGTAAGACGGTGCAAGCAAGTCTTTAACAACAACAGGATCGGTCCTGTTTAAAAACCAAAAAATCCGCGTTGTTTATTAGGAATATCACCATGAATAGTAAATTGTCGAAAATTTTGGGTGTAGCGATTGTGGTCGTGTGCACGGTAATGGCGTTCCATACGGTTTCCGCTCAGGCGCCAGCGGCGGCCCCGGCAGAAGCGCCGGCCGTAGCGGCCCCGGCGGTCAAACCGGCGATTACCAGCGCGCTGGAACTTCGTAAAACCGGTATTATCAGCGTGGTCAAGGATGCCAGTGGTAAAGTGATTGGATTAAAATTGATCGTCAATAGCTATGACATCCCGCTCGATGAAGGCAGTAAGCCGCTCGAGAGCATGGACGGTCAGAAGGTCCGCGTGACCGGCACGTTCAGTAACGAGGGCGGCATGCGGAGGTTCTATGTGAAGAGCGTGGAACCGGTTGCCACCGAAGGTGCGCCCGCGAAACCCGCGGAAGCGGCACCGGCGAAATAAGTACACTTCCTCAGACGTAAAAATGGTCGCGGAGGCAATGCCCCGCGGCCATTTTTTTTATTCCAACCTCTGCACCTGCCTGCGCAAAGCCGCTCCGGCATAGGCAGGCGTAGGAGGGTCCGGCTTCCGTCATCCGTCATCCCGCCTTCGCCAAGGGAGCTTCTACCTTCGCCCGACGCTCCGAGAGGTCGGGGCTTCGGCGGACAAATCGGCGGGCAGGCATCATCCGTCTTCCCTCTTCGCCGGTTCGTCCTCTGTCGTCTGTTGTCTGTCGTCCGTCTTCAGGTCTTTCGCCGTTCGTTTCCGCTCCGCCAGCCATACGATCCAAATACAGGCTTCATATAACAGCAGCATCGGAACAGCCATGACGATCTGGGAAAATATGTCCGGTCCCGGGGTTAACAGCATGGCGAGGATCAGAATGATCACGATGACATGCCGTCGTTTGGATCGCAGGAATGCCGCGGATACGATGCCCAGGTACCCCAATACCACCACGATTACCGGCAATTCAAACGCCAGCCCGAACGCCATCAATAATTTTACCGCAAACGCGACATAGTTGACGGCGGTCCATTCCGCGCGGATGCCGAGCCAGGTGTGCAGACCAAACATGATTTTGAGCGCCACGGGCAGGGTGATGAAATAAGCGATCCCCACGCCCAGACTAAACAGCGCAATCACAAAGCCCAGTGACCCTACAATCACCTTCCGCTCCCGACAGGTCAGACCGGGCAGGACGAACCGGGCGATCAGAAATGTAATGAACGGGGCGCTAACCAGCAGACCGCCCCATAGTATGATCTGCAGGGCAATGGAAAAACCGCCCGTGATTTCAAGGGAGCGCAGGAACTGCTCCGGGTGCTCCGTGATCTTAGCCAACGGCGCTCGCAAAAGGGTGAACAAGCGGGGTGTAAACGGCATGACGATCGCCATGCCAATCCCCCATGCCGCCAGGCACCCCAGCAAGGTCGCGCGCAAATCAGCCAGGTGCTCCAGAAACGGCTTGGGCTGGTCCTTGATAGTCATTGATCAAAACGACAGGTAAAGTACCGTAAAATTCTTCATTTCTTCCCCGCCCATTGCTTGCGCACTTTTTCCGGACGCACCAGCATCTGCCGGATGGCCTTGGTCGTCATCTGGCTCACTTTGTCGTCCGGCACACCGAGTGCCAACAGGCGTTTTTTCTGGATGGTTTCGCGCCGCCGGCGTTCGCGCGGCTTTTTGGCGGAATAGTTTAATTCATCGTTCGCTCGCCCTGATCCCATGGTTCTGGTTCCTTTCAATCCAATCGTTTGGACCCCGATCCGGATCAGGGTGCTCAACGGGCATGACGCTGCGCATACTATTAGATCAAGAACGGGAAAGCAACCCCGATCCGCGCGTTGTTACGCGGGCGCAGTCATCCGGGACGAACCGGTGCCAAAAACTGCCGTTCAAACCGCTCCCACACGATTTTTTTCTGCCACGTTCGGATCTGCCCGGCAACGTCCGGCGGCATAGGCTGGTCCGAATGCCGCGCGGCCCATTGCAGAACGTCGGTGGACAGCATCAGATATGGTTCCAGCCCGTAGGGCGCGGCGATAAGCGCTCGCCAGGCCTGCATGGCTTTCAAGCGCTGTTCATAGCCGGGCTTCGAACGGGGTCGTTTAATGAGGTGCGGGTGGGTCTCTTCCGGCGCCGATTGGCCCTGCCGTACCGCTTCCAGCAAACGCTGGGCCATGTGCTCCCGATACATGGCCGGATGCAGGCTTTTCATCTGCCGGAGCGCTTGGATCGTTGCCGGCGGCTGGACCGCCATCCGCAGAAGCAGGTCGTTGCGAATGATAAAATGCACCGGCCGATTGACGGAGCAGGCCACCTCGTCGCGTAACCGGGTGAGCGCGCCCAGGATCGCCAGCTGGCGCGGTGTCAGCAGGGCGCTTTGCTTGATGCGGTGATGGAACGGCGTGAGATCGGGGACGTGTTCAATCAGTTCGGCGCGCTGGAACTCCTCCCGCGCCCAGTCGAGCCGGCCGAGTTCCACCAACTTGCCGGTCAAGATGTCCTTCAACGCATGCAGGGAAGCGGTATCGCGGGCGGCGTAATCCAGTGCTTCCTTGGGAAGCGGCCGCTTCAGCCAGTCGATCTTCTGAAATTTCTTGTCGGTCTGGATGTTCAACAAATCATGCAGGAGACTGGCCAAACCGAACTTCCGAAACCCGCATAGTTGCGCCGCGATTTTGGTGTCGAAAACATGGATCAGGTTCAAGCCATACACCTGGCGACACGTACGCCGGTCAAAATCGGCGTCGTGGACGATCAATTCAATTTGTGGATTGCTGAAAATGGCGTTCAAGGGCGCCAGATCGAGGCCGGCTAACGGATCGAAGATAAAATTATGATGTTCTGATGTGGATACCTGGATCAGGGCTACGTGCAGACCGTAGTGATGCCGCTGGTTTTCCATCTCCAGGTCCAGTGCCAGGCAGCGCCGCCCTTTCAAACAGGCCAGCGCGGAGCGCAGGGCATCGGCCCGATCAATGATTTCATAACGGATTGATTCCATTGATTTTTCAGTATACACCCTTGGGTTGCCCAATTCAACCCGATTTTTCCAGCAATTGCTGTCCGAAAGTGATTGCATGGCAGACCCATGTTCGATAGGTTGAGGCCAACCTATTAAGAGAAAAAGCCTTCATGATTGACCTGCATACGCATTCGACGTTTTCCGACGGCAGTCTTACGCCTGAACAGCTCGTGCGTGAAGCGGAGCGCGCCCGGCTTTCGGCCCTGGCGCTCACGGACCACGACAGCATCAGCGGCCTGGAGCGGTTTATAGCCGCCTGCTCCAAAAGCATAGTGCGCGGTGTGCCCGGCGTGGAAATCAGCGTTGATTGCAATCCCAGCGATGCCACCATGCATATCCTGGGCTATTTCATTGACCCGGCCAATGCGGAACTCAACGAGCATGTCAACCGGCTCCGTGATGGCCGCCAGCATCGCAACGAGGAAATTCTCAAGCGGCTGAATGCGATGGGCCTGATGCTCAACATGAATGAAATCTCCTCGTTTGCCGGCGAAAATAACGTGGGGCGTTTGCACTTTGCCCAGGCCCTCATGGTGCGCGGCTATGTCCGCACCACCCAGGAGGCGTTCGATAAATACCTGGCCAAGGGCAAGTCCGGTTATGCCAATCGTCTGCGATTCAAGCCCATTGGCGGCGTGGAAATGATTCGCCAGGCCGGCGGCATCGCCGTGCTGGCACATCCCTTTACCTTGAACCTGGGTAAACAGGCGCTGGCCGATCGCGTGGGCGAGCTGGTGCAAGCGGGGCTCCAGGGCATCGAAATATATTATCCCCAGCATTCGCCCAAACAGGTGCGGCAATATCTTGATTTGGCCGCGCAGTTTCACCTGGTCGCCACGGGCGGCACCGATTTCCACGGAACTCCCATGCCGGATGTCAGGCTCGGCCGCGGGTTCGGCGTGCTCGATGTTCCCAATGCGGTGCTGGAGCAATTGGATGCGCTCCGTTCGTAATACCACCGGTCTTTACGTGCACGTCCCTTTCTGCGACGGCAAATGCGCTTACTGCGCGTTTTACTCCGTTCGTTACAAACCGGCCCTGGCCGACCGTTACCTGGATGGCCTGGAGCGCGAACTCGCGGCAGCATTACCCCTGGCGCCGGAAACGATTTACATCGGCGGCGGTACACCTTCCATGCTCTCGGTGCGCCAGATTGATCGGCTGTGCCGGTTGCTGCGTGACCGCGTTGCCACCCGCCGGCTGGTCGAGTGGTCAGTTGAAATCAATCCCGGCTCGGTGGATGCCGCAAAAGCAGCGGTCCTGGCGGTGGCGGGCGTTAATCGGGTCAGTCTGGGCGCGCAGTCGTTTGATGAT
>JAHIMN010000251.1 GCA_018896395.1 Verrucomicrobiota bacterium
ACAAGAGCACCATGAATTGCCACATGCTCTGGTTATCAATCCGCTTATTGACCCAGATCGGCCAGAGCAGATTGGCCTCACTGCGCTTACGGTCGGGATCATCCATCGAGCTGTAGAGCGGATGCGCCGCCCAGAACACCTCGCCGCTGGGCGCCTGGTTCCATTCCAGGAACGGCCCTAACGCCCGCCAGCGCGAGCGGCCGAACACGTCCGTATCGCGCGAAAACAGCGGCGCAAAGTCCACGTCTGCCGCGCCGGCAAGCATTGCCGCAAAAATAACAACCAGGAAAATCCCGAACCGCACATAGCGCCCCAAGTTCATGGAGACGGACTATACCACATCCCAGGCATTTGGCCATAGTTACGAATTAATTTCCTTCGGTTTAGCAGACAGCCTTCCCGCCGCAGGTGGATTACCCCCCCTACGCTTACGCCCCTACCGGGCATAATCCATCGGCTTCAGACGAGACAAACCGCACGCTGAAAAGATCGAAGCCTTGACACGCAAAACATCAATATGTGAAAGTAAGGCCTATTACGAGTTCAAGCATCTTATTGGATGATGGACATGGGTATGCAAACAAGCCGAAAAGTAATGGCGCACGTTTTCAGGGGGGGGGTACCGACAGGAGATGTTTAACCCGCGGTTATCAGTATTTTCGGAGAAGTCGGCATACAAAGGCATTGAATGAATGTCAACCTTCAACGGAAAACCGACCTGGATACCCCGTGCCTGGTGCTGGATCTGGAGATCCTGGACCAGAACCTTCGGAAAATGCAGGCCCTGACGGAGCGCGCCGGCAAGCGCTTGCGACCGCATGCCAAGACTCATAAATGCTCGATATTAGCTCGACGTCAAATGGAGGTCGGCGCCATCGGCATCTGCGCGGCAAAGGTATCGGAAGCCGAGGCCCTGTACCGGGCAGGCATCGAAAACATTCTTGTTACCGGCCCCGTGGTGACGTTGCCGAAAATCGCCCGGCTGGTAGCTTTGCGTGCCAAGGCGCCTTCCCTCATGGTGGTGGTAGATCACTCAGGCCCGATTGACCTGCTTAGCACCGCCTTGGGCGATCAAGGCTTAACCATGGATGTCCTGCTGGACATGGATATCGGATTGCATCGAACGGGCGTGTCACCGGCCCTCGCAATCAACCTGGCCGATCATATTCTGGCCCACAGTAATCTCCGTCTGCGTGGCATTCAGGCCTATGCCGGCCAGATGCAACACGTCCGTTCTTATAACGATCGTAAAAAAGGCTCACATCAATGCCTGCAACAAGCAACCGAAATTTTTCACGCCTTGCAGACCAAGGTGCCAACCTGCACAGTATTGAGCGCTTCCGGTACGGGCACATCCGATATTGACCTCGACATTCTCGAACTCACCGAATTGCAGGCGGGATCTTATGCCTGCATGGACGCGGAGTATCTGGCCATCGGATCGGCGGAAGACAACAGCCGCTTCACGGCCTTCGGCCCGGCCCTGCGCCTGCTCACGACGGTTGTCGGCGTCAACCAGGATGGATATGTCACCGTAGATGCGGGCTTGAAAGCATTCTATAGGGACGGCGCCGTTCCGCAGATAATCAATCCGGAATATGCCGGCCTGCGGTATGACTGGTTCGGCGATGAATACGGACGCATCACCGGCTCCGGTTCTGTCAGAATGCCGCCACTGGGCGCCGTCCTGGAACTGGTAACGTCGCATTGCGACCCGACGATCAATCTCTTTGATCGGTATTATGTGACGCAAGGACCCAAGGTTGTAGATACCTGGAGCATTGATCTGCGAGGCTGCAGTCAATAACCCACTGGCCACCGTTAAAGGCGCCCTTCCGCTTGTACCGCAGTTAGAATCTATGCACGCGGTCTTTGATGGCCTGGGTTTCCGCAGTCCCCACCCGACCGTGCGCATGTAAGGCAATATTATACAGCACGCCGATCTCCAGCAGGGAAATGATCAGGCTGGAGCCGCCCGCGCTGATGAACGGCAAGGGCAACCCCTTGGTCGGCAGAAGGCCGATGACCACCCCGATATTGATGACGGCCTGCAGGGTGATCATCAGGGTGATGCCGAACGCCAGTATCCGCCCGAACGTGTCCGGCGCCCGCAGGCTGATCCGCAAGCCGCAGACAAAAAGCCCGGCAAACATCAGCACCACCGCCAGGGTGGCCGCGACGCCCAATTCCTCGCCGATGATGGCGAAAATAAAATCCGTGTGCGCCTCCGGCAAATAGTAGTGCTTCTGGATACTGCCGCCCAGCCCCACTCCCATGGGGCCACCGGCAATGAAGGCGTTGATCGCGCTCAGCAGTTGGAAGGAATACGTCTGCGCATACTGCTCCGGATTTAAAAACGCCACGATACGGTTCATGCGCACGGGATCGCGCATGACGGCCGCCACGAATCCGCTGAAGCCGATTACGGCAAACACGGCCAGATAGGCCGTCCGCGTCCCGCCCGCGTACAGGATCGCCAGCCCCACCACGCCGCAGAGCAGGGCGGTGCCGAAATCGGGCTCGATGAAGATCAGGCCTGCCACCAGCCCGATTATGACCAGCGGCGCCACGGCGCCCCGCCAGAACTCGCGTACATGCCATTTCTCGCGCGCCATCCACCATGCCAGAACCAGGATCAGCGAAAACTTGGCCAACTCCGAGGGCTGAACACTGAGGATACCGAGATGGAACCAGCGCCGACTGCCGCCGATCTTGGCGCCGATGCCGGGAACCAGCACCAGCGCCAGGAGACCAGCCGACGCCACGAGGCAAACCAGCGCCAGGGGACGCCAGCGATGGTAGTCTATTTTGCAGGCCAAGGCACCCACAACCACCGCGATCAGAAGCCATAACGCCTGGCGCTTGAAAAAATAATTCGGATCATCGTAAAGCTCTACGGCCTTGATGCCGCTGGTACTGGCCAGCATAACAATGCCCAAGGCCAGCAGGAGCAGAACAATGAGAATTAAAACGGTGGGAGTTTTCCACATGTAACTACGCAGGTTGCCGGGTTCACGGTTCAGCGGTTCAACGGTTGTTGCAGTGGACACAAAAAAATTCGGGATGCAACGGGTGTCATTCCACGTGCAGCGAGTAATCTCCGATCCACAGTCCCTGCGCCGAGATCCTTCGTTGCGCTCAGGATTACAAGGCGTTCTCCTGATTCCACTCTCCAACCGCTGAACCGTTGAACCGCTGAACCGTGAACCTTGTGAGTAGTTACGGAATCTTCAGACGCTGCCCCACCTTCACCGTGCGATTGGCGCCAAGCTGGTTGAGCTCGACGATTTCATCCACGGTCACCGCATACAACTTGGCAATGGAATTGATATCTTCGCTCGGCTGAACAATGTGCGTAATGCCCGAATTGGCGATGGACGTCGGCGCCGCAGCCGGTGCGAGCGCCGATTCTGCCGGCGCAGGAATTGTCATGGACGCGACCGGTGCCGCCGACGCGGCCAAGGCTTCCGGAATGATCAACTTCTGCCCGATTTTCAGCTTATCGCCCTGGAGTTTATTGGCTTCCCGCAAGGCACTGATTTTTGTGCCGTATTTCTTCGCAATCCGGGAAAGACTGTCGCCCTTCTCAACCACATACTCCTTACCGGCGGCAGGAGCGGACACGGCTTCCGCTGTCGCAGGCACAAACCACTCCGCCGGTGCCGCCGGCGCGGCCGGTGCGGCTGGGGTCTCAACTGCTTTGGTCTTCAAAGAGTGCTTGGCCGGCGCGGCTTTAATTTTCAGGCGTCCCGGCAACATCAGCTTTTGGCCGATGCGCAGTTTATTCGGATCGGACAGCTTGTTCAGATCAACAATCTCGCTCTGGGCAATTCCATACCGTTTGGCAATGCCCCCAACAGTGTCACCGGACCGCACGACATATTCCGTCGTTTCCAAGGCCTTGGGCAATTCTTTGGACACGGACTTGGCGACGGGCGCCTTTTCCGCCGGTTTCGGCAGCGGGTAATTTACGGCTTCCTTGGTCGTGGGCGGCATGGGCGTCGTCGCTGGAAGCGGCGTGCCCGTCCGGGCCGTGGTACCGCACCCCTGGATAAAGAACAAAGCCCCGAGGGCGGCGCAGTGCAACATAACAACAACGGTAATTAACAAAGCCGACGTTTTCATTACTCCTCCTTTGCGTTCAATGAGACCTGTCGTTAAATAAATCTACTGTTTCGAATATCCATCATCGCTCCGGCGGTGTCAAGTTTTTTTTTCAGCGGCCACAAGAGCGCTTATAAAACACTCGCCACGTTCCTCAAAACTACGAAACTGGTCGAAGCTGGCGCAGGCGGGGGAAAGCAAAATCGTATCGCCCGGCCTGGCCTCCCGCCAAGCCTGCGCCACAGCCTGCTCAAGCGTTCCGCCCAGCACGCAGGGCGCCGCGCCGCGCCAGGCCGTAGCCATGGCTTCGGCCGCCTGGCCAATCAGGTAAACAGTCGCCACTTTTTCCGCCAGCAGTTCCCGGGCCGGCCCATAGGATTCGCACTTGGGCAGGCCGCCGGCAATGAGTCGGATCGGGCCGCGCGTCATGGTCAGCGCCGCCATCATGGCCGCCAGATTCGTGGCCTTGGAATCATTTACAAACCGAATACCACGCACCGCACCGACATTCTGCAAGCGATGCGGCAGGGACTGGAAGGCGCACGCAGCCGCCGCCAGGCACCGGCCGAGTCGTCGGCACCGTCCCTCCACGTCGCAGGCCGAGAGCGCGGCGGCGGCGGCGGCGGCGGTCAGGCCCATGATCTCGTTATCAAACAGCGTGCCGCGTAATTCAATCCTTTCCCGGCCAAGCGAATTGTGAATTGCACCGGACTGATAAAAGAATTCCGCCGCCGGGTGCACGCCCGCCGCCGGGTGCACACCCGTCGTGATCCAGCGATTGGGCGAACCGGCCAGAGCTTGAATCTCCGGCAGGATGTTCCGGTCCGTAACACCGGTATCCGCCGGCGTCATGCGCGCAAATAAGCGGGACTTCATCTGCCGGTAGGTTTGGAAATCCCCGTGGCGGTCCAGGTGATTCGGCGTCACGTTCAGCAAGACCCCCACGTCGGGACGGAACGCCTGCACGGTTTCCAATTGAAAGGAACTGACTTCCAGCACCAGCCAGTCCAGCGGCCGGCGTTCACTGACCACGGCGGAGATCGGCGGGCCGTAATTCCCCGCGATCGCCGCCAGCAGACCGGCCTGCGCCAGCGCTTCCGCGCACAGTTTAACGAGCGTGCTTTTACCGTTCGAGCCGCTGATCGCCAACACCCGACAAGCGGAGCGGCTCCAGCCCAGTTCCAGTTCCGAAACAACCGGAATACCCCGGGCCATAACGGATTTCACCGTGTCGGATGAGGCGGGAATGCCGGGACTGACGATGGCGATTTCAAAATCGCCCGGCGGCGGCACCGTAACTCCCAGGCACACCTCGGCGCCCAGGGCCTGCAAAGCGGCGGCGCGCCGACACAGGATTTCAGAATCCCCGCGATCCATGACAACGACCTGTGTGCCCTCGGCCAGCAGAAGCCGGGCGGCGGCTTCACCGCTGGAAGCCAGGCCGAGAACAAGGGCTGTTTGGTATGGTCGCATAAACATCAGCGGATTTTCAGCAGAAGGATGCCGATGAGCGCAAAAATGATGGAAATGATCCAAAACCGGACCGTTACCTGCATTTCGCTCCAAGGCCCTTTCTTCAACTCGAAATGATGATGAATTGGGGAGCACACAAAAATACGACGGCGCTTCCATTTAAAGAAACCCACCTGCATGATAACGCTTAAGGCTTCCAGCACGAACACTCCGCCAACGACAACCAGCGTCAGCTCCTGCTTGATCAGCACAGCCACGCAACCAATTGCGCCGCCCAGCGCCAGACTGCCGGTATCACCCATGAATACCATGGCCGGATGGCAGTTAAACCAGAGGAAGCCGAGGCAGGCGCCCAGCATGCAACCGCAGAAGACGGCCAACTCGCCCGCTTCAGGCACATTCGGAACCTGCAGGTACGCCGCAAGCACGGCATGTCCGGCCACGTAAGCCATGACCATGTACGCCAGCGTCACGGAACTGGCACAGCCGATAGCCAGGCCATCCAGGCCGTCGGTCAGGTTAACGGCATTGCTGGCGCCGATCACAACCAGGGCCACAAACAGAAAAACGCATGCCAGACACATTTCCGGAATAATCGGCGCTTTGAAAAAGGGCACCATCAACTGGCGCGCATGATCGCGGGTGGCCGGCAGGACCAGCAGAACCCCTGTAAGGAGCACCACCCAGAGCACTTGTAACAGCAGTTTGGTCCGAGCGCATAATCCTTTCGAATCCCGCTTAACCATCTTGATATAGTCGTCGGCAAACCCGATGGCACCCATCGCGCACAAGGTCAGCAGGGCCAGCCACAGAATGGGGCTGGTGAGAACGGCCCAGAGCAGGCAGGCGCCAACGATTGCCAGGATGATGAGCAGGCCGCCCATGGATGGGGTGTTTTTTTTCTTGTCGCCACGCAGGATATCGAGCGCGGGCAGGTCTTCCTTATAGCGATTCACGTCGCTGCCGCACAGGCGCGTCAGACGGCGGATGACCCAGGGCCCCAACACCAGGCTGATCAGGAACGCCGTGCCGGCGCCGGCTACAATCCGGACGGTAATGTATTGAAAGACGCGGAAATAGGAAATATTGTCCGAGAGCAAATGGAGGTAATAAAGCATCTTGCCTTCCCTCAAATCCCGCCCGCGGCCACCCGTTCCTTCCACAACACCAGGACCTGTTCCAAATGCTGGCCGCGGGAGGCTTTCACCAGCACGGCATCGCCGGGCTGCAGGCATCGGCCCAGGACTTCGGCCGCCGCGCCATGGTCGGCACAGGGAAACACGCGCGCCGCGCTCACGCCGGCGTTCACGGCTTCGCGGGCGATAACAGCCCCCAGCGACCCAACCGTTATAATACCAGCCCATGGCCCCGGCACAAGGGACTTCCCCAAGTCCCGGTGCCACTGCTCTTCCAAAGGTCCCAATTCCAGCATACCCGCCAGCACCAGCCAGCGCCCTCCCGCAACCGGCAATTCCGTAAAGGTCCGCAAGGCGGCGGCCATGCTCACGGGATTGGCGTTATAGGCATCATTAATAATAGTCACACCGGCCACACTCTGCCGTTCCCAGCGCATGGGCGGGGAACGATATTCCTCCAGCGCGGCCCGGATTTCCTCCCAGGCCAGGCCGTGCGCACGGCCCACGGCCGCGGCATACAGGCTATTGGCCGCGTGGTGCGCACCCGGCAGGGGCGCCTGCAGGCGACAGGCTTCGCCCGTCGCGCGTTCGCGGATTTCCATTTGGCCCTGCGCATCCGAAGGAGAAGCTATATAATCCGCCGCGCCGCTTAATGCCAGGGTAATGACCCGGCACGGGACGGCGGCGCGCAAAATTTCAAAATATGGTTCATCGCAACGTAGAACCGCCACACCCCCGGAAGGCAGGCTCTTGAGCAATGTGCTTTTCTCGGCGACAATCGCCTCCACGGACTCAAAAAACTCCAAGTGCACCGGGCCGATGGTCGTTACCAGGCCCCAATCGGGCTGGAGCATGCGGCAGAGCGACGCCAGTTCCCCCGGATGGTTCATGCCGAGCTCGAAGACGCCGATACGGGTTTCCGGTTCCATAGCCAGCAGGCTCAACGGCAATCCTATTTCGTTGTTCCAGTTGCCGAGCGTGCGGGCAACCCTCAGGCGCCGCGCCAGGACATCGGCCACCATTTCTTTTACCGTGGTCTTACCGACACTGCCCGTGACGGCCACGATTGCGACCTGGATTCGGCGGCGGTAATTAGCGGCCATATCCCGCAGAGCCTGCGCGGTATCCGGAACGCGCAACAAAGGATGGTCCTTGCGCGGCATGGCGCAAGTATTTTCGCTGATCACGGCGCCGACCGCACCCCGCGCAAAGGCCTCGCCGATGAAGGAGTGCCCGTCAAATAATGGCCCACGCAAAGCCACGAACAGGGCGCCGCGGCACAGCGTGCGGCTATCGGTGGACACTCCCGCAATGGCACCGGGCTGGCCAAAGCACCATTTTCCGCCGGTCCATTGCGCCACTTCCCGGGCATCAAAATTAGGCATGACTGATTCCCAGACATTCCCGCACGACCTGCCGGTCGTCAAAGGGGATAACGGTATTGGCAAACTCCTGGTAGTTTTCATGGCCCTTGCCGGCGATCAGCACCACATCACCCGTCTCCGCCAGGGAAAGCGCGCAGACGATGGCCTCGTGGCGGTCCTCGACAACTTCCACGTTGTCGCTGTGCTTGCATCCCGCGCGGATCTGGGCAATGATCTCGATCGGGTTTTCCTTGCGGGGATTATCGGACGTCAGCATAACATAATCGGCCAGGCGCGTGGCCACGGCGCCCATGAGCGGCCGCTTTTTACGGTCGCGGTTACCGCCGCAGCCGAAGACCACGATGAGCTTTCCTGACGTGATCGCACGCAACGTGGACAGCACGTTATGCAAGGCATCCTCCGTGTGCGCATAATCCACAAACACCTGGAACCCGCCCTCAATGGAAATTTCCTCCAACCGACCGGGAACGGCTATCATCTGGGACACCACCTGGGCCGCGTGCGCCAGCGGCACACCGACACCCCCCGCCGCGGCCAAGGCGGAGAGCGCGTTACTGACATTGTAATGGCCCAGAAGTTTCAGCTTGACCCGGGCTTCTCCCCAGGGACTACGCACGTCAAAGACACTGCCGGCGGACGTGATCTGCAGATTGATGGCGCGCACGGCGGCTTCCTGGCCGGTGGCATAGGTGATCAGGTCCGCCTCGAGCGGCACGTCCCGGACCAACTCACGGCCATAGGGATCATCCAGGTTGACAACGGCCACCGGTTTTTTACGACACCGGCTCAAGCTCCGGAATAACAGTGCCTTGGCCTGAAAATAATTTTCCTTCGTCACATGGTAATCGAGGTGGTCGTGCGTCAGGTTGGTAAATACGGCAACATCGAAATCAATACCCCCAACACGCTTCTGGATCAGCGCGTGCGACGAGACCTCTATGACGGCACTCTGGCAACCGACATGCACCATCTGGGCCAGCATATCCTGCAGGTCAACGGATTCAGGGGTTGTACGGCTGGCCGGAATCGTACGGTCGCCGATTTCGTAGGCCACCGTACCGATCAGGCCCGTGCGGCGGCCGGCACCGGTAAAAATATCACGTAGCATGAATGCCGTGGTGGTTTTGCCATTGGTGCCCGTGATGCCAACCACCTGCAGACTGGCCGAAGGGTTATAATAAAACGCGGCGGCAAGCTCCGCCATGGCCTGCCGCGGATCGCTAACGCGGATGATGATTGCGGGACCGTGGCTGACCGGGGCGGCCTGATCTGAGACCACGGCTACGGCGCCCCGCGTCACCGCATCCTGGACAAACTGGTTCCCATCCTGGTTTTGGCCATGCAGGGCAAAGAACATAAATCCCGATTTGATCTTGCGCGAGTCATACGCCAAGCCCTTGATGTCCGGATCCCCTGGCCTGCCGACTGCCAGCGGCTTGATGACTGTGAGCAGGGTGTTTAGTTTCATGATAACCTTCTACAACAATGCATAAAAACGCACTCAAAAAACGAAATCCAAATCAAATTCCCCGATGCGAGGGCATATCGGGCCGACCGGCCACGGCGGCATTGCCCTGGGGCACAATATCCAGGTACCGCACGGATTGTTCGGCAATTTCCTTGAACACCGGCCCGGCCACGTACCCGCCCGTGCGCACATCGTTGCTGGGTTCATCCAGGACCACGATGATCGCAATCTGTGGATCCTCGGCCGGAATAAATCCCATGAAGGAAGACATGTTAAGCGTATCGGAATATCCACCCGGGATAGCCTTCTGGGCGGTACCGGTTTTGCCGCCCACGTTATAGCCTTCGACCCGGGCGCGGTGACCCGTGCCACCCTCTTCGGTGACGCGGGCCAGCAGGCTTTTCATGAGCCGGGCCGTATCCGGACGGATGGGCTGGCTGACGGCCACGGGGGACTGCTGATACAGCACATGGCCATGCACGTCGGTAACCTGCTGGACAATCTGCGGTTTCATACGTACCCCGTCGTTGGCAATGGCACAGAGCACACCCAGCATTTGCAAGGCGGTAACAGCCACTTCATGGCCAATCGCGATCCGCGTCGGCGAAAGGGCGGTCCATTTCGGGACTGGATACAACAAGCCGGCCTCCTCGCCCGGCAATTCGATGCCGGTGCGTTCGCCAATGCCAAACTGCTTCAAGTAGGCATAGAGGCGC
>JAHIMN010000252.1 GCA_018896395.1 Verrucomicrobiota bacterium
CATCCTGGATGTGAATCCCAATCCCGACACATCGCGTGAGGCGGGTCTGGCACGGTCCTTGGCGGCGGAGGGCATCGCCTACGAGGATTTCTGGCGGAGCCAGGTGCGCCTGGCGCTGAAGAAAAAATAAAAGCCAATCATGAAAATCCGACCGATAATCAAAAAGGACCGTCAATCAGTCCTGGAGGCAACATGGAACGATGGCAGAAGCTTTTGCAAAAGAGTCTGACGACCGCAGAAGAAGTGGCCGAGGTATTCGGCCTCAAGGTGGATGAAATCCGCCGGGTGGCCGGCGCGTTCCGCATCCGCATCAATCCCTACTACCTGAGCCTGATCAAGGCCAAGGGGGACCCCTTGTACCGTCAAATGGTGCCCGATGCCCGCGAGCTGGAGGGGACCTGCGGGTTGGAGGACCCGCTGGCCGAGGACCAGGAGTCGCCCGTGCCGGGGATTGTGCACCGCTACCCCGACCGCGTTCTGTTCCTGGTCTCGCACGAGTGCGCCTCTTATTGCCGCTTCTGCACCCGTAAGCGCATGGTCGGTGACTTCCACAAAATGCATCCGCAATTCATCGAGAACGGGCTGGCCTATATCCGCCGGCATTCGGAAATCCGCGATGTGATCGTATCGGGTGGCGATCCGCTCCTGCTATCCGATGAGCGCCTGGAAAGTATTCTCAGGGAACTGCGCGCGATTCCCCACGTGGAAATTATCCGCATCGGAACCCGCGTGCCGTGCGTATTGCCCCAGCGGGTGACCGCCAAGCTGGCGCGGATGCTTAAAAAATATCATCCGCTCTTCATGAACGTGCATTTCAATCACCCGGACGAAATTACGCCGCAGTCGGCCAAGGCCCTTAACCGGCTGGCCGATGTCGGCATCCCGCTTGGGACACAGACCGTCCTGCTGAAGGGCGTCAACGACGATCCCGCCGTGATGCGTTTGCTCATGCAGAAACTGCTGGCCTGCCGCGTGCGGCCGTATTACATCTATCAGGCCGACCAGGTTGCCGGCACGGAGCACCTGCGCACGACTGTGGCCAAGGGACTGGAGATCATCAAAGGTCTGCGGGGGTGGACCTCGGGCCTGGCGGTGCCGCACTTCGTCATTGATACCCCGGGTGGCGGCGGCAAGGTGCCGCTTCTGCCCGATTACGTTGTGTCCATGACCGATAAGGAAGTGGTTTTGCGCAATTACGAAGGCAAGGCGTTCGTGTATAAACAGGTCAAAACCAGGAGCGTGCCGACGGCGGGACAAGTGGAAATTCCCACGCCGATGGAAGCCTGGGCCCTGAAGGAACAGGCCCACAGGCGGAAAGAGCCCGCCGTTGTCACGGTGACGCCACCTCCGGTTATGCGGGGATAAAGGGCCTTGGCAAGGTTCAGCGGTTCACCGTTCAATGGTTGCTGATTTCAGCTTCAATCTGCTCAACCGTGAATGGCGCGCAACGCGCCATAAACCTCCATGTGACGCGCCGCGCGTCATTAACCGTGAACCGTTGAACCATGCTTATGCCATGCGCGCACCTGTCGGACAACCGTAGCCACAATTTTCCCTTCCTTCACCGTGGTCTTATACGTTCCACCCACGTAAAGCGCTGCCTTGCCCTTGCCGCCGGCAATGGCAATATCCGCCTCGCGGGCTTCACCGGGGCCGTTCACCATACAGCCCATGATCGCCACTACCGGCCAGTCCGCCGGCTGACGGGTGCCGGAAAATTCGCGCGCCAGCTTGTCCAGTTCTTCTTCGACCCGGTGGGCGAGAGCTATGACGTCAAGCTCAACCCGCCCGCAGGTGGGGCAGGAAATAACGCTGGGGCCGGGCGGCCGCAGCGAGAGTGCGCGCAGAATCTCCAGTCCCGCTTTCACTTCCCGTAACGGGTGTTCCGTCAGTGAAACGCGGAGTGTGTCCCCGATCCCCTCCGCCAGCAGGATGCCCAGGGCCGTAGCCGAGCGCACCGTGCCGGTGAGGAGCGTGCCCGCTTCGGTTACGCCTAAGTGCAGGGGGTAATCGGTGGCTTCCGCCAGGAGCCGGTAAGCCTGGACCGTGCGCGCCGCGTCCGAGGCCTTCACCGAAATTTTAATTTCGCGGTAGTCGAGGTGTTCCAGGATGCGCACATGCTTCAGGGCGCTGGCCACGAGTGCTTTGGCCGTGGCGCCGCCGTATTTTGCCAGGATTTCTTTTTCCAGCGAGCCGGCATTGACGCCGATACGGATGGGAACTTTGCGCTCGCGCGCGGCGCGGACCACTTCCCGCACGTTGACGATGGAACCGATATTGCCGGGGTTAATCCGCAGGCCGTCCACGCCTGAGGCCAGCGCCTGGAGGGCCAGGCGGTAATTAAAGTGGATATCGGCCACGAGCGGAATATGGATCGCCCGACGAATCGCGGCCAAAGAACGCGCCGCTTCCTCATCCGGCACGGCCACGCGAATGATGTCGCAGCCCGCGCGTTCAAGGTCGCGGATCTGGGCAATCGTGGCGCGGACGTCGCGCGTGTCGGTTTTGGTCATGGTCTGGACCGCCACCGGCGCTCCGCCGCCCACCGCCACGGGGCCTACATGAATCCGCCGGGTTTTCCGCCGCGGCGCCAGGATGGATGGAGATGCAAAACTCATAAAATAAACAGATTATTCATTTTTTCTATTCACCCGAACGGGACGGCTCACCTTCGGTTTTGCCGTCCGCGGCAAAACCGTAAGGTGGGGCCGCTGGTGTGCGCCCAGCATGGGCGCGTTGCAAATGGGGTGCAAGTCCCCTGTAGGAGGACCGCACGTGAAAACGTGAAACACCTACCACTCGAAGCCAACTCCGAAAGGGTAACCGATCGGGGGGAGGAAGGCTATAGGAAAC
>JAHIMN010000253.1 GCA_018896395.1 Verrucomicrobiota bacterium
AGCTCGACATCGGTCCGGCCACAGCGGACGGCTTCTACTACGATTTCGACCTGCCCCACCGGTTTACCCCGGAAGATTTTTCCCGCCTTGAAGCGGAAATGGCCCGCCTGGTGGCGGCCAATCTGCCGTTCGAACGCGTGGAGTTGACCCGCGCCGAAGCCGCGCTGGCGCTCGAGGGCCAGCGTTACAAGCTCGAACGACTGTCCGATATTCCCGAGGGTGAACCCATCAGCTTCTATCGCTGTGGCGATTTTAGCGATCTCTGCCGCGGTCCGCACCTGGCGCGCACCGGGGAGATCCCGGCCTTTAAACTGCTCTCCGTGGCCGGCTCCTACTATCGGGGCATCGAAACCAACGCAATGCTCCAGCGGATTTATGGGATCGTGGCGGAATCGGCACAAGCCCTGCAGGCGCAACTCGACCGCCTGGAAGAAGCCCGCAAGCGCGACCACCGCAAGTTGGGCCGCGAACTGGATCTCTTCAGCCAGCACGACGAAGTCGGCCCCGGCCTGATCCACTGGCATCCCAAGGGCGCGCGCATCCGCACGCTGATCGAAGACTTCTGGCGCCGGGAGCATTTCCGCGGCGGCTACGAACTGCTCTACACCCCGCACATCGGGCGTGCGCTCCTGTGGGAAACCTCCGGCCACCTGGGTTTCTACCGCGAAAGCATGTATGCCCCCATGGTGATTGACGAACTCCAGTATTTCCTCAAGCCGATGAACTGCCCCTTTCACATCCAGGTTTACAAGTCGCAGCTGCGCTCCTACCGCGACCTGCCCATGCGCTGGGCGGAATTGGGCACGGTGTACCGCTACGAAAAGGCGGGCGTCCTGCACGGTCTTCTGCGGGTGCGCGGGTTCACCCAGGACGATGCTCATATTTTCTGCACGGGCGAACAAATCGAAGCGGAAGTCCAGCGCGCAATCCGCTTTGCGCTCTTTTTTTTCAAGGCCTTTGGCTTCACCGATATTTCGGCTTATCTCTCCACGCGCCCGGCCAAGGCCATCGGCAGTGAAGAGCACTGGACCCAGGCGACCGCCTCGCTCGAAAAAGCGCTCAAAGCCGAAGGCCTGGCCTACACGGTGGATGAGGGCGCCGGCGTCTTCTATGGCCCGAAAGTGGATTTAAAAGTCAAGGACGTCATCGGCCGCGAATGGCAGCTCAGCACCATCCAATTTGACTTCAACCTGCCCGAGCGATTCGACGTCACTTATGTCGGCGAAGACGGCCAGGCGCACCGGCCTTACATGGTGCACCGCGCCCTGCTCGGCAGTTTGGAACGGTTTTTCGGGATTCTGATCGAACATTACGGCGGCGCGTTCCCGCTGTGGCTCGCGCCGGAGCAGGTCCGCATCCTGCCGCTCACGGACAAGCAGATCGAGGCCGCCCGGCAGGTGGCCGAGACGCTCCGCGCCGCCGACCTGCGCGTGACGGTGGATAAGGGCACCGGCAAGTTAGGCGCCAAGATCCGCAACGCGCAATTGGAAAAAATCCCTTACATGCTCATCCTCGGCCCGAAGGAAGCGGAGGCGGGGACCATCTCCGTACGCAGTCGCGCCGGCGGCGACCAGGGCGCCTTGAGCGTGGAGAAGTTTGTTCAGCAAGTCAAGACCGAGGCCGTCCCCGGGGAATGGTTGATGGTCAATGGTTGATGGTTAATATAAAACGAGAAAAAAATGGGATTAAAACGAATTGAATATGCAGAAGACATGCCGATTTATTGGTTGTTTTATGAATTGGCGCTGAAAGTTAAAACTTTGCTCTTAACCATTAACCATTCATCCATCATCCATCAACCATCAACCATTAACCATTGCCATAGGAGGTCATTATTCGCACGACGACCAGAGTGAATAACCGCATTCGTGTTCCCCAGGTACGCTGTATCTCGGATGCGGGCGAACAAATCGGCATTTTAGCCACCGGCGAGGCCTTGAAATTGGCGCTATCCAAAGACCTGGACCTGGTGGAAATTTCACCCAATGCGAATCCGCCGGTCTGCCGCATCATGAATTTCGGCAAGTTCCGGTACGAGGAAAGCCGCCGGGACAAACTGGCCCGCAAGCACCAGGTGAGGGTCGAGCTGAAGGAAATGAAATTCCACGCGAACGTCGAGGATCATGACTATTGCACCAAGATGCATCACATTCGCGAGTTCCTGAAAACGGGGTGTCGCGTGAAAACATCCCTGCTTTTCCGCGGCCGGGAAAACGAACACCGCGAGATGGGGTACAGCCTGTTTACGCGCCTGATAAAGGACTGCGCGGATATCGGCGCGCCGGAAATGGGACCCCGGTTGTTCGGCCACAACCTGGTAATGCTCCTGCACCCTCAGCATTTAGCCAAGACCGGGGGCGCGAGCGCGGCATCGGCGAAGCCGCCGGCTCCCGCCCCGCGGCCCACATCCGCCCCCGATCTGCGCACAAGCACACAGATCTGGAATGGTTGATCGGGAGTCTCTCAAAAGGTGTTCAGTGTTCGGTGTTCAGGAAATTCATGAGGGGAGGCACACTCATCCTCGCCATCCTCCCGCACGAACAAATTGGGCCAGCGGCGATCAGGCATTGGAAACGGTTCTCAATATGGACAAATCTTGCCCTCTTACCTGAACCCCGAACACAGAACACTGAACACCTCGTGAGTAGTTACCTTCGCCGCAAGCAGGGCCGAATGAGCCGCCAGTAGAGCCGGAAAACGGCGTTGACGACGGCATTCAGAAGCCGCCCGGTGCGCGACGCGGTCAGTCCGCCCGGTAAGTCCAACCTATCACCCTGAAGCAGGTCGGTATCGGCCACCGTGCGGAGACGTTGAACCTCGCGGCGCTTGGCGCGCAACGCTCCGCCGCTTCGCGCGCCATCCCAGGTTCCCTTCAGAAACGCGCCCCCCTGCCCCTTGACCAGGCAGAAACACCCGGCGCAGAACTGCAGGCTGAAGACCGCCGGCAGGACCAGCCAGAACGTGCGGGGATCATAATTTTTACGCATGAACCACCAGCGGTTGCGCGTTTGATACCGAACCCATTTTCTGCCGCGCGCGCGCCGCAGGTGATAGGCTTTGGCCTCGGACGCCAGATAGCAGGGATGCCCTGTCAGCGACAGGCGAAAGGTCAAGTCCCCGTCTTCCCACCCGAATATAAAATTGTCATCAAACCCGCCCACCACCAGCGCGTGGCAGCGATTGAACAGCGCGGCGCCCGCGGAGACGCACGGTACCCTGACCGTTCCGTGCGCATCTAACGGCCGGGCGGCAATTTCCCCGGCATAGTGCAGGGTGATCCCGTTATACTGGACTTTATCCGGTTGGTCATACAGGCGGATCTGGCCGCTGACGGCGCCGGCAGAGGGATCCGTCCGAAACACATTCACCAGCCGCATCACGTAATCGTCAGCCAGGACGATGTCGTTATCCATGATCAGGACCCCATCGGCCGTGGCACGCCGCAGACCTTCGTTGCGCGCCGGATTCGGCCCGCGGTTTTCGGACAGGCCTATCACCCGGACACCGGGAAAGTCCCGGCGCACAAGCGCGAGGGAGTCATCCTCGGAATGATTGTCCACCAGGAACACTTCGGCCAGGCGGATATGCTGGAGGGCAAAGACCGATTGGAGGGTCGGTCGGAGGGTATCGGCCCCGTTAAAATTAATGACCGCGACACTGACGCGCGGCAATGAAGTGTCAGCTGGGTTGGACATATAACTAACCTTCACCGTTAGGAACTGCCATACAAAACAAGAAAGGAAAAGAAGCCGGCAAATTGCCCGCGAAACACGCGAAAGGAACGCGAAAAAAGAAAAGATTTTTTAAATTTAGCGTTCTTTTCGCGTGTTTAGCGGGCAAATTCTTTGGGTTGCGGGCATAGCCTTGGTCCTTCACGGCTTGGCCGCCTGGTTCACGTCCAACACGTCCGGGATGATCACGGCGCGGCGCTGTTGCCGGAACGCGGAACGGACGGGAACGCGGTGACGCCATTCCGGGGTCTGCGGATCAAACAACCCGAAGCGCACCTGGTACCGGCCGAGTGGCGCCTTCCGTGGCACAATGACCAGATGCTTCAAGACCCGGTCACGGACATCCCCAAGCCGTGGAATCTCATGATTATCCTGGAACTGCATGCTTCCATCCGGAGTGGTATAATGCACAAAAGCTTCAGGCGTCAGGTTGTCCCCGCCGGGCGGCACGTCCCAGAAATAGCGGACCCAGAATCCTCCGCCCGGCGGCAGGGGCTGGGCAGGAATCTGCAAGCCCAGCAGGCGGGCACCATTTTTAAATTCCGCCAACGGACGTCCGGCGGCGCGCAGGAGGTCCGGCACCGTCACGAACCGAAACCCCTGCGCTTTCAGCTTTTCCAGGATCAGCGACACGGCGGCCACGGTATTCTGCCGGTCGGCGCCATGGCGGGTCTCACAGCCATCGTGCAGAAGCAGAATGTCGCCGGGCGTCGCCTGCGAGACAATGCTGTCTACAAGTTCCTCGACGGAATGCGGGTTCCAGTCGTTGGCGTCAGCCGACCAGCCCGCAATAGCCATGCCCTGTGCCCGGCAGGCCTCCTCCATGCCCGGGCCTTTGATTCCATAGGGCGGCCGGAACCAAAGGGGAGTAACGCCGGTTACGGTCTCGATTGCGCGCTGGCCATCGGCGATATCCTGGGCAATGGCGAACGCGGAGCTTTGATCGAACATGGAATGGCGGGCGGTATGGTTGCCGATGAGATGACCTTCGGCCTTGATGCGCCGGGCAGTTTCCGGGTAGCGCTCCACGTTGGCGCCGATCAGGAAAAAGGTGGCCTTGACCTGGTGGCGCTTGAGCGCATCCAGAATCAGGCCCGTGGCCGGCTCATTGGGGCCGTCATCAAAGGTCAGGGCGACGACTTTCTCACGCACGGGCACAAAGTAAATCGTCTCACCGGGATCGGCCGCCGGTTTAAAGAGGGCCGGCTGGCGCTGACAGCCAAGCAATCCCGGCCACCCCAACAGCAGGCAAACAGCCCATGCCGCAAATAAACGCATCGGAACCATGGGCTCACTGTAACAAGCCTGCCAGTAATGTTAAAGCATAAATGCACAGGCTTCGGCCAACAATTATGGCTTGATGCCGCCCAGGCGTCGGGCTACCATCGCGACCATGACCAAAGCAGGCATCAAACAATTATTGAAATTCGGCGTCAGCCTGCTGTTGCTTTTTTTTATATTGCGCCTGATTGACTGGCGGGGAAGCCTGGAGCTGGCCGGCCGCGCCAACCTAGGCCTGATGGCCGTGGCCGTGGGCCTCCTGCTGGTCGAGCGCATCCTGAGCGTAAGCAAATGGCTCCTGCTCCTGCGGGCGAAAGGCTCGCCCATAACGTTTTGGCGCCTGCTGGTGATCAACTACATCGGCGGATTCTGGGGCCTGGTATTGCCTTCCAGCGTCAGCGCCGACATTGTGCGGGGATATTATCTTTCCAAGAGCACCGCCAACGTCTCGCTGGCGGTGACATCCATGGTGATTGACCGGCTCATGGGCGCGCTGTCGCTGGTTTTCCTGGGATGCGTCAGCGCCTGGATGGTTGGCGATACCTTCGGCCTGGTGCACGCGCGCCTGATTGCCGCCGGCGTAGCCGGGGGAAGCATCCTGGCCATCGCGCTCCTGTTTCACAACGATTTTATTCACTGGGTGGACCGTCGGATTATCCAGCGGGTGGCGGACAGGAAAATCATCCGACAGGTGCGCCGGTGGATCGTGTCGTGTTTAAAGTACCGGCAATATCCGCAAGCGCTCTGCATGTCGTTTTTGCTCACCATGTTCGTGCAGATGCTGAGGATCCTGGTTTTTTACGCGGTTGCCGTGAGCTTCGGGGTCCATGTGTCGGTGACGTATTACTTTATCTTCGTGCCGCTCATGATGTTTCTCATCATATTGCCGGTGTCCATTAATGGCATCGGCGTTCGCGAAGGCAGTTTTGTGGCGTTCTTCGCGCTGGTGGGCGTGCCCTCTGCACAGGCCTTTATAATTTCCTTTGTCGTATCCGTGTTGACGACCCTGATGACGGCCGTCGGCGGCATTGTCTACATGTTCGATAAAAGCGCCATAACTACTCAGAAGTCAGAGGTCAGAGATCAGATGTCAGAAACCAGAGATCAGAATAAGGAAAGCCTTGCCAGAAGCAAGAAGTCAGAATGATGCATTCTGTCTTCTGATCTGACCGCTGACCTCTGACTTCTGATCTCTGACAATCAGACGCGCCGTTTCAGCCAGCCCTGTTCGCAATACCAGGCCGTGGTCTGAATCAGGCCCGCCTCGTTGGAATAGCGCACCTGGTATCCCAGTTTTTCCCGCAGTTTGCGCGTGTTGAACGACCGGTCTTTGGTGAAGAACGCCAGCCGCCGCCGGTGGATGGGCGGCTCGACGCCCAGCTTACGGCAGACCCATTCGCACACGTCGGCGGCCAGAAAGAACGGGAACGCCGGCAGGCGCACGAGGCGAAACCGGTTGCCCAGCTCGCCGGCCACGATTCGTGCCATCTGGTCGAGCGTCACACAGTCCGGGTTGCCGCAAATGAAGATTTCGTCCCGGGCGGCCGGATGCGTCGCCGCCAGGATCATGATGTTGGTGAGATCATCCACGTGAATCAGGTGATACAGGCACTGACCGTGCCCGAGCAGGAACAGGACCCGGCGCGCGGCCATCCGAAAAAATTTCAGCAGGCGCTTGTCGCCCGGCCCGTAAATGGCTGCCGGCCGGATCACGGTGTAGGGCAATGGTTTCTTCTGGGCAAAATCCCTCAGCCACAGCTCGGCATCCGCCTTGGTCTGCTGGTAGATGTCGCCCGGGTGCATGGAATAGAGCTCGTCGGCCGGCGGGTTGGCGATATGGCCGTGGACCCCCACCGTGGAGACGTGTACGAACCGCTTGAACGCGGGATTCTTCAGGGCCGCGCGGGCCAGGAGCTGGGTACTGAGCACATGCACTTGGGCGTACATGGCGTCGGCATGCCTGGCCTCCCGGTAGGCCGCCGCCACGTGAAAAATATAGTCAACACCCTGCGTAGCTTCGGCCACCACGGCTTCGTCAAATACGTTGCCCCGATGCCAACGGATGGGCAGATCGCGGAGCGCCTCCAGGTTCGAGGAGGCCCGGGCAATGGCATGCACTTCCAGGCCGGAGCGCACCAGTTTGCGGGCCAGGAGGGCGCCGGTAAACCCCGTCGCGCCGGTAACCAGCACGCGAGTGCCGGCGGGGATTTCACAGGGCGGCGGGCTAAGCTCCCCTGCCCGCAATGCTACGCATAGCGTTGCAGGCGGGCTGGCCGAGCGCGGGTAGGCGAACGTGGCGGTCTCCCGCCGCCGCAGTTCCAGGATGACCGGCGAACCCCAGCGCCGGACCAGGCCGGCTTGGCGCAATAGACCTTCCACCGCGGCGGAAAGCAGCCGGCATTTCAGGCGGCGATGCAGGACCATGGGCAGACAGAACTGGCCGCTCCGCCGGCCGGGAACAAAGCTATGGCGGGCGAATGCTCCGACGATTTCCTCGTGACGAAACAGGCGGAACGCGCGCGTATTGCCCTCCAGCTTTTTCTTGGCACCGAACAGGCGCGGGGCCACGCAGTTCAGACTCTGGCTCGTGGGATAATCCACGATCACGGCGCGAGCGGCCACCCGGCAGAGCTCGCCAATGAGTTCCTCCCAACGCGCACAGTGGGTCACCAGCCGGAAACACAGGACGGTGTCAAAAGAGCGGTCGGCAAAAGGGAGTTTCAATACGTCCGCCACCTGGAACCGGCATTGGCCCGCCTGCGCCGGGCCTTCCTCCTTCGCTAAAGCTATGGCGGACAAGTCGGCGGGCAGGCCTGCCTTCGCCGGAGCGCTCTCGCCTGGGCGTAGCGCCTCGGCGGAGCCTGGTCGCGCAGGCAGGCCCGCGTCCACGAGGGCGGCAATCCGCCGACGACAGATTTCCGCACTGCCGACGACCGTCACTGGATACTTTTCCCGGCAGAGCGGAACGGCCAATTGGCCATGGCCGCCGCCGACATCGAGGACGGCGACACCGGGATGGTCCTGGAGCAGATCGAGGACGGCGACTTCCTGGATCTTCAGCATCCAGGCGCCGACCGCGCCGGCAAACCGCCCGGCATAATCATCGGACGCGGTTTCGATGTCCGCCGTCTCGGGAAACTTATCCGAAATGTTATGCGGCGAAACCATGGTCAACGGTCGCCCCTATTTCACCACGTCATAGAACGTGATGGCCATCAGGGCATGACCGGTCTCATTGGGGTGGAGCCCGTCGGTCTGCATGTAGATCAGATTGTCGTCAAACGCGCTGTTAAGGTCAACCAGGGCAACATCTAAATCCGAGGCAATCTGCCGGATTTTATCGTTCAGCCGTCCCACGCCGCTGGACAAGCCCGCATAGCTACCGAAAGTCGGCGTCAGGGTGGCAATCACGGGGATGGTCTTGTTGTCCTTGCAGGCCTGGAGCATGATCCGGATGTTTACGGCGGGCCATTCTTCGCCATAGCCCATGATCAAATCGTTGACCCCGAACAAAATCAGCATATAACCAGGCTTGTAATCATCCAGGGTCGGATAAAGCACATCCAGCCCTTCGCCGGAGGAATAACCGGGGAACCCCTTGTTGATCACGGTCTTGTTCAGCAGGCCGGCCAGCTTGACGCTGTAACAGTCGCTGGAATTGGTAAGACCGGAACCGGCGGTGATGCTGTCGCCAAAAGCCACATACAGGTTTGGATTATTCGGGCCGAAATCATGGCCGTCACCCAGATGGCTGTCGCCACCGCCTTCGCAACCCGCCAGCATCAGCACAGC
>JAHIMN010000254.1 GCA_018896395.1 Verrucomicrobiota bacterium
CTCAACGTGCCCGAGATGATTAAATACCGCGACCAGACCGGTGGAATCGAGGGCTTCCCCGGCGGAAAGCCGCTCGAGGATATTGTTTCCTATCCCTGTGATGTGCTGTTGCCCTGTGCAAAGGAAAACATGATCACGGAGGAGAATGCGGCGAGCGTCAAGGCCAAGCTGATCGTTGAGGGCGCCAACGGACCCACCACGCCGGAGGCCGACAAAATTCTGGAATCCTGCAAGGTCGTGGTGGTCCCGGACATTCTGGCCAATGCCGGTGGCGTGATCGTGTCCTACTTCGAGTGGGTGCAAAACCGTGAAGGTTTTTATTGGGAGGAAGAGGACGTCAATACCCGGCTCTTCAACCGTTTGCGCAAAGCGTATACGCAAGTCAAGGAAATGGCCGGTGCTAAAAAAGTGTCATTCCGCCAGGCGGCCTATTGCATTGCGCTGGAAAAGATTGTCCAAGCCATGATTTCCCGCGGTGTGCAGTAAAATCCGTTACCACTCAGGTTGTCAGGTTCACTGTTCAAAGTTCACGGTTGGGAAATTCGCTAGAAAAATCGGCAACCGTTGAATCCGCCGCGGCGGAAACCGCTGAACCTTGAACCATGTCGAGAATTCATGTCAATCCAACCGTCCATGTGGAGTTTTTATTTGAAGGAATGGCTGCCGCGCGACATGGTGCCGTGCTTTGCCGAGCATGGCTGGCAGACGTTGGAGCTGGGCGAGGAGCATGCGCACGACCTGCTTAAAGAGGGCAGTCCCAGCCGGGTGGGCGCAGCATTCCGGCGCTATGCGGCGGATTTCAATGTGTCGTTTCCGCAGGCTCATTTCATCATGAATACGCGCGGCTATCGTCCGGAGGATTTGCCCGGGAAGCGTGAATTTGACCTGGCGCCGGCGGATGACGCCGAATTTGACGCGGTCATGGACGTGATGAAGCGTTGGCTTGACCTGTTTAATGCCCTGGGTGTGCGTTGCGGGGTTTTGCATGCCGGCGGCGCCGGATTGTCGGCGGGTGTGGGCTGGGATGCGGCGCGTATTTTCGAGCGCCGGGTAAAAGCGCTTGAACGCATTGCCGAATATGCAAAAGGGGGTGAGACACTTATTTGCCTGGAGAATTACAGCAGCCGCTCCGATGTGGGTGTGGAGACGGCCGCGGACATGATCGGCATCATCAGGGCGGTAAACAGCGAGCAGGTGAAGATATGCCTGGACACCGGGCACGCCAATGTGGCGGGAGTTGATCCGGCCGCGTTTATCCGTGAAGCCGGGCCTTTATTAAAAGCCCTGCATATTGCCGATAATCTTGGGCAGCATGATAATCACATGTTGCCGTACGGGGCGGGAACGGTGCCGTGGCCGGATGTTTTGAAAGCCCTGCGCGCGATTGGATACGACGGACTGTTCAATTTTGAAGTGCCCGGCGAAAGCCAGAACTGTCCCCTGCCGGAGCGCCTGGTTAAGCTCGATTACGCCAAAACCCTGGCGCGCTGCATGATTGACGAGATATACGCGGCGGCATGCAGGGTCAACCCGGAAAACGGGGTTCCGCTGAAAACCAAGGATTAAAGCTGTCGAGTCAAGGAGCGAATTAAAAAACCAGGAGACTAAAATGACAAAACGCGAAGTAGTCCGCTGTGTTCTTGACGGGAAACGCCCGCCCTATGTTCCCTGGTCTTTCGGATTCACCTGCGAGGCATGGGAGAAGCTCGTCAATCATTTCGGCTCCGACGCCGCCACGCAGGCAAAATTGCACAATCACATGATCATGCTGGGAACGGGAAACAGATTTGAAGATGTCGGCGACGACTGCGTGCGCGACATCTTCGGTGTCGTCTGGGACCGGAGCGTTGACAAGGATATCGGCGTCGTCAAAGGCCGCGTTTTGCCGGGGCCGAGCCTGAAAAACTATAAATTTCCCGATCCGCTGGAAAAGCGTTTTTTTGCGAACTTGCCCGAGGAAATTAAAAAACACAATGACTGCTTTCTTGAATTCGCCATCGGCTTTTCCCTGTACGAGCGCGCCTGGACCATGCGCGGAATGGAAAACCTGATGATGGATTTTTACGATCACCCCGACTTCGTCAGGGACCTTTTCCGGGCAATAGCGAATTTCAATATTGCCCAAATCCGCAAGGCCGTCGCTTATGACATTGACGCCATTCATTTCGGCGACGACTGGGGACAGCAAATCGGGCTCCAAATGGGGCCGGTCATCTGGCGGGAATTTATTTTCCCGGAATTGAAACGCATGTATGGCGAGGCACGCAAGGCCGGGAAATACGTAACCATTCATTCCTGCGGCGACGTGGACGAATTATTCGACGATCTTATTTCCATCGGACTCAATTGTTTCAATCCATTTCAACCGGAAGTCATGGATACGGCAAACCTTCTGCGCAAATACCGCGGCAAGCTTGCCTTCTTTGGCGGTTTATCCACCCAGAAGACGCTTCCCTATGGCACGGCGGCGGATGTAAGCAAAGCGACCAAACGCCTCCTGGAACTGGGGCGTGAAGGGAGTTATATCTTTGCGCCGGCCCACGCGGTGGAAGGCGACGTCCCGCTTGAAAACATGCTCGCCTTTATTGACACGGTTCAGGAACAACCGTGGGGGCAAAGGATAAAATAGACACAAAGCGGTTTTCTGCTACAATAATGCTGTGCTGATAACTACATCTTGCGCTTTGATTGGCGTGGGATTGGCGTGGCTCGAATGAAATAAATGAATCTCTATATGCGTAAAAACACATCACAAGCAAGACATCAGTCTCGTTTTTCATGGGCAGTGACTCCGGCTAAAGTGCGAAAAGCTGTTAGATTGCTCATTAAAGTCGGCAGACCGAACAAGATCATTTTGTTCGGTTCCTATATAACCGGACACATGAACGCGCACAGTGATCTGGATATGCTGGTTGTCAAACAGGGGCCGGTGCGGAATCCGAGACAGGAAAGCGCGCGGTTGAGGCGCCGACTGGGCGATATCGTGATGCCGATGGATATATTGGTGGTTCCCGAAGCACGCTTGAACGCGTTGAAAGAGCGGCGCGATCTGGTGTATCGCGAGGCGTTGACAACCGGCAGGATTTTTTATGAAGCCGATAAAAAACGATAATCAGCGCGTTGCTCAGGATTGGATTGTTCACGCCCGGAGCGATTTGCGCTATGCCAAAAGAGGTCTGGATGATCGCTTTATTCTCGGCGCTCACGTATGTTTTCACGCCCAACAGGCGGCGGAAAAGGCCGTCAAGGCGCTTTTGTTGGCGCATGGCCGGGATTTTCCGTTTACGCACGACATTGAAACATTGATTCATTTGCTGAAGCATTATCATATTCCTATTCCATCCTGCGTGTTACGCGCAGGATCCCTGACGCCCTATGCCGCGGAGCTTCGATACCCTGGCGATATGGACGAGGATATCACTCAAGATGAAGTTCGCAAAGCGGTGCGCCTGGCTGAACAGGTGGTTCATTGGATAAAGAAAGCCATTGAACAGGGAAAAAAGAAAATGATTTGATAAGCGTATTGCTTTTCTGTGCCCGCCTGCAATCCGTCGGCTGACGGATAGCACTGCGGGCAGGTGTAGGCAGGCAGCGTTGCAGGGGGGCGCTCCTCGGAATGACACTATGCGGCGTGTCACCCTGATTTGAACCATGCCCGAAAACCAAAAAAGAAGCGCTCGATGAGAACTCGAAAATGGTTGCCGATTTTTGCGTTGGCCGGGTTGTGTTTGGCCGTCCCCCGGGTCGAGGCGGCGGATTCCACCTGGACCAACACGGCCGGCGGCAACTTCACGGATGCCGGGAACTGGTCGGCGGGCATTCCGGGCGCCGCTGACAATGCGTTCTTCACCAATGCCGCGTCGTACACGCTGACGGTGTCATCCCCGGTGGAGACGCGCGGCGCGTATTTCGATTCGCCGGTTTCTAATACGGTGACGGTGTCCATGGCCGGCCAGAGTTGGCTGGTCAACACGGAAGCGGTCATTGCGTCCGATGCCGCGGCCACCGCTCTCGTGTCCGTATCCGCCGGACATCTGATCATTACCAATGCTACGCGCTCGGCGGTTCTGAACTTGGGGCGCGCCGGCGCCGGCCGATTAACGTTGCAAAACGCCAGATTGACCGCTGACAAGCTGGTGCTAACCAATGTCTCAGACACAGGGAACGGAAACGGAATAGGGGACGGTCCGACATGGAACACAGTCGGGGGATGCGTTAGTTGGTTTTTAATATCGTCTTGTACGTCCACAACGTATGGGGCGGAAATTCTGGTCGCGACCAATGGAATGCCCTGGAATCAATGTAACCTGTTCATTAGCAGCGGGTACGGTCAAGGCGGCGGTGTCGCATGGTTCATCATGGGGGGGACCAACAGCGTGAAGTTATTTAATCAGTATAATCGCGTGCTGGTGGGCGGCAATTCTGCTAACAACAAACTATGGGTCTCGGGTGCCGGATCACTGTTACTGATTACCAATCGCGTTGCGAATGAAGGGGGGATGGTAGTGGGGGATCGTGATGTTTCATTCCGGAACGAGGTCGTGGTGACCAACGGCGGGCGGATTGTCCAATACGGTCCTTTAACGTTTAGTGATAGTAGCTACAGCAATCGTTTTGTGGTGGTTGGATCTAATTCCAGCTTTGATACGAGCAGTTACGTGTATTTTTACTGTGATAACACTGAGCTCGTCGTCTCTAACGGCGGTCATTTTACGATTGATAGTGCTTTTGCGTTTCATGCAACTGGGACGCCCAGCAACAACACGGTGATCGTTACGGACCCTGGCTCGGTTTTCAGCAATGGGAGCGTGATGTATTCACAAAGTCCAGGCCTGAATAACCGTTTTATCGTGACCAATGGAGCGACTGCGTATACGAGTTATCCCTATCCTACCGCCGGTAATTCGGGTCACGTGATCGTGACGGGTACCGGTTCGGTGTTTAGATTCGGCACGGTTTATGTGCAGGATGATGGCCAGATTGACAGCCTTGTGGCCACCAACGGCGGTTACCTCATTAATGGGGGGCATGTTTATATCGCTCAAACTGCCAACGGCACCGGAAGTTGCGCGGTCGCGGGGTCCGGCTCAGTCTGGACAAACACGGGTGCTGTTAATGTGTGCCAAAATACGGAAACACGCGCCAACCTGCGGGTGGAAAACGGCGGCTTGTTTACGTGTACCGACGTAAATATGGCCAATTATGACAACGCCACGGGCATCGTGACCATCGCGGGCAACGTGAGCCTGTTACAGTCGCGGGGTGTGCTCAACATGTGCACGGCGGGTGCCGCCAATCAGGCAAAATTACGATTTGTCGCCGATTATGACGGGTTTGGAACATTGGCGGTGTCCGGTGCGGCAACGATCACGTCCGTTAAGAGCAAGCTGGAGGTGGACCTGAATAATTTAAACGTGGAAAGCGGTCCCCGCGAATATGTGCTGGCGACCTATGCCTCCCGAACGGGATCGTTTGACGCGGCAGATATCACCGTGACCGGTCGCTTTGGCGGCGTAGTGACCCAGACGGACACCAACATCGTCGTGCACATCTATCGGCCGCCCGGCACGTTGTTCATCGGTCGTTAATTTCCTTGCTTCGCCGGATGCGGATCGCGGCGCTTTCATAAGGGTTCAGCGTAAAGCGGACGATGCCATCCGCGGAGAGTTCGGGTTTTTCATGCTTTGCGCCGCGCTCGCCGAGAAACTCCACTACGGCCGGCGGCGGCGTCACGCGCAGCCTCACTTCCATTCGCGCGCCGGCGGTTTCCGAGAGACGCGCCTGTCCATCCGGACGAACCGACGATATCCATACATCGGCGCACTCCGCGCGCACGGTCATAGGCGCCGCCGATGTCGTTCCGCCCTTTATCGCCAGGACGGGAGGGTCCATCTGGCGAATCGCGGTCGTTACCGGCTGGCCGATATTCCAGCCAAACGCCAGGTCCCGCCTGCTTGTGATCTCGTATGGAACCATCAGCACAAAATCCAAAGACTTGCCCTTCCTGACATGCCAGATGCTTCCGCGGTTCAGGATGGCTAACGCGCCTTGCCCGGTTTCCGCCAACGCGACATACGGACTCGATGTCTGGCGCGTCTTGCGGGAGGTCTCGGTAAAATGACTCACGAAATACTGAACCCGCTGCAGTCGCGAACACGGCGTGAACCTGAGCCGCAGCGCATTCTTTGCCATACAAAATGGTGTGCCAGCCTCGTTAAATTCCTTGTTTGTCGAGACCGCGAATTCATACCCCAGGATGGCAATGTGAACAAACACCAGCGGACATCCCGCCAACTGAACGAAATCGGCATTGATGGTTGTCTCCCATCCCTTCCGGTCTTTGCCGATCCACGTGACACGGGTTGCCGCAAAACCGGCGTTGCCGGCATATTGAAGCGCCGTGCGGCGGAAAACGGATTTCTTGCCATCCTCCGGAATCAGCGATACCGCTCCCTGAACGCCGTCGGCGGGAATTGCGCGCAGGGCGTGACTTCCATCCGGGCGGAGTTCCCAGCCCAATGCGGGTTTCGGCCGCTTGCCCGACCAGCGGCGCCCGACCGGCGGCGCGGTCTTCAACCAAACGCTCTCCCCGGCGGGGAGTGTCCCGGACCAGTAACAACGCCCGTTCCATCCCGTGAGCCGGACGCCCGCGGATACCGCCGTAAAATCCTTGCCGGACCAGGGGAACCAGCCTCCCGGCCCTAACGGCTGGGCATACGGATTGTGGAGCGCGACCTTACGCGGCGCCTTCCCGCCGGACACCGGTTTGAGACCTAACTTCGTCAGCGCCGCGCGCTCCACGCGACTCAGCGCCGCCTCCATTTCCGGCGCCCGGTCCGCAAGCAGTTTGCCGAAATATTCCGTATTGATATTATAGTGCGGGCCGAAATAATCCATACAGCCCCGGGAATAAAAATCGCCCGCCGTACCCTTGGGGACAAGTTCCGTGTCGTGCGCTTCCAGGTAGAGAATCCACTCCCAGACAGGGGCCAGGTCCGCGCTCGAATCCAGAGCGGCCGCGGCGGCGAGTTGCTCCACCCGGGTCGCCCAATGCGCATAGGCCAGGACTTTCTCGAAAATTGAAATCCACTGGTAACAGATCGGCCCATTGCAGTGCATTTCGAACGTGTACTCATCGAACATGAAAGACTCGACCGGCAGGTCGGCGTCCGGACCGTCGGGCAGAACGTCCGGAATCGTCACATGCCGTCCGAGGACCGGCGCATATTGTTCGGCGCGGACCATTTCCTCGCGGAAAAACAACCGGCTCTGATCCTGGAGCGCCAGGCTGTCGAGCCGCGTTAACCCCTGTTTGAGGCATCCCATGAACATCGTCGGCCACTCGAGGTAAAAATTCACGCCGCGGTTAGTCAGGTCCAGGGGATGCTGTCCCAGCGCGGCGATGACCCGGCCGTCCTTGCCCCGCCAATTGAAACGGTTGTGCTTGCTCGCCGGCGCCCGGCCCCGGTTCTGCGCGAGATGCGCCGCCCGCTTGAATCCGAAATCGCGCAGTAATCCCGGGAATGACGGCATCAGGCTGAATTCCTGGGCCGCATAGGTCTCGCAGCGACGCCCAAACAGTTTTTGCATGGCATCCTGGCCGATCTCGAACTCGCGCGCGGCTAATTCGATATCGGTGTACTGCTGGAGGGGTCCGGACCAGGAGCCGTTGACCAGATCGATCTTGTTCGCGCGCCAGAGCCGGCCCAACCTTCGGATAATTTCCGGATGCCGCCGGGCCGTTTGCACCAGGCTGCCGGTATTGTACTCCATGGACCAGCGGTAGCCCCATGCTTCGGCCATAGCGCACATGTCTGCCAGATAATTCCGTGTCAGTTCCGGCCACTCCAGTTCCGCTATCCCGCCATCCGGGCCGATCACGCCCGCGTGCGGCACATCAATACAACCCCGCTCGAAGGGGAAGTGACGCTGGCGCGTCGCGTGCAGAAAACCGAAGGCCTCCCGCAACGCCTCGCGCGCGTCGCGTTCGCGGCCTGCGACCGCCGCTTGCGCGCCCTGCATAATCGGCGCGAAGGAACCGCGGAGTTCGTCCGGATCATGGCCGGCCTCGCGCATGCCGAAAGCCAACAGCGCCAGGCAAGCCCCGAACGCGTGAAAGTCCCGGCGCACGTTCTCCGGCTTTCCGTTCAACGGTGGAACCGATTCAAACGGCCGACCGAGGACCGCCAGCAATGCCCGCACATAGGCCGTAATGAACGCCGCGGCGCTTTCGGCCAGGAGCGTCTGGCCGCTCAACCGGAACAGATTGTTGATCGAACCATAGCCGCGCCGATTCGAGACCATCCAAATCGGGCGTTCGCCCACCCAGCCGATCACGATGTCGCCGGGCCCCGGTTCAAATGCCCAGAATCCGCGGCGGCAATAATAATCGTGACCCCGCAGAAAGGCCGGGCCCGGATTGGGCGTAAACACGATCTTTTCGTGCATACCGAGGACCCAATCGGGATTCCGGCTCTTGCAAGGTATGGCCGCAATGGCTGCGGGCGGGTCCACCCAGAGGGCCGGCTTGTTTTCCGGCCACCGGGCATGCAGCGCCTCCGTCAGCGCGCGCTGAGGCGACACAACCGCGCCGAAGTCCTCGAGACGGGCCAGGAAATCATTTTTTTCGACCAGACTGGGAACCTCGCCCAAAGCGGTCAACAGATACGGATCGAAGCTGAACGAATAGCCGGACAACGCTTCGTAGAGATATTCGAAACAGAGATCCTTGTTACGGTACTCATGCCAGTGCGGCATGTCCTGCATGACGAAGGCCAGTTTCATCGCAATTTCCCTTCCGCTTGTTTAACACCTTGATTTTGCATCGCGTCAGTTTGGCGCATCCCGCTCGGGGCGGGACAGGGATGCGAGCTTGCCACGCGTTTCGCGTGGGCGCGCGGGGTGCCGCTGTATAAGCATACTGCAAACCCCGCGCAACAAGGCAGGTGCGCCAAAATTACGCGACCGTCTTTTCCGGCGAACATCAGCGTTTTTGCAGAATGCCTTCATAACTTATTTGGTTTAAAGGCAAAGTGGTGCAAAAAATAATTTACACGCCATTGCTATTGAAAAATAACCACCAAAACGCTGATGTTCGTACAAAATTAAGGTAATATATCCACTCAACCCATTGGCACGCTGAATGCCAAAAACCACCAATATGCATCTTAATGCATCTTGTTATATATAAAAGTCAAATATTATAATATTTGACTTGTTTCTGACAGTTCAATACATTTTCAACATTCAACAGTTTAAATGGAAAGTGGGTAACCCCTCAGTTACGTGGGTATTTGCCGAAATGGCGCGACCACGCGGGACGCGTGGCAGGCGCGAGGTTTACCACGCCAAAGGCGTGGTCGCGCCCTACGATGGCAACAGTAGGGCCTCAGCTTGCTGAGGCCATTGTTTCCCCCCACGTAACTGACCTATTACGAAAGTGGTTGCAATTAATGCGGTTGGATAACTTATGAAATCAACCCCGGTTTTGACTCCCCGCGATAATTTCCTGCGCGCCGCGCGTCGCCAGAACCCCCAATGGGTTCCGATGGACTTCGGCATGACCAGAGGGGCGTTGGAAATTTTCCGTGAACACGCCGGCGCCAACGCCGATCCCTGCGAATACTTCCGTTTCGACGGCCGCTGGGTGGGCCCCGGGCCCACCAGGAAATCCACGCCGGACTGGCGCACGCTATACTATGCGGACGGCAGTTTACCAAAAGAGGCCGAGATCGAAGCGGAATGGGGATGTGCCTATGTGAATGACCCCGCCACTGACGATCGGCGGCAGTATTTTCCGCTTCGCAACATCCAGACCGCTGCGGAAGTGGACGCTTTTCCGTGGC
>JAHIMN010000255.1 GCA_018896395.1 Verrucomicrobiota bacterium
AAGCCCTCGATCATCTCTCTTTTTTCGGTCTGCGGCCGCAACTCCAGGTAACGCTCGTAGTGATAAATGGCGCGCACGTAATTACGGTCATAATCGTCATACAGTTGAGCGACTTCCAAATGGGCCTGGGCCAGTTTTGGCTTTTCATCGATCGCCCGGTTAAGGAGCGCCAAGGCGGACTGCTTGTCGCCTTCGCGTAGTTTGGCGCGCGCCTTGCGAATGGCCGGATAATTGAATTCCAGCGCGTCCTGCTCCTGCACCTGCGAGGTACAACCCGCCAGCAGGCCAACCACCAGCGCCACCGCCATGATCCATGCGTTAACCTTTGAAACCATCAGCGCCAAAACTCCTTTTTGCTCAGCCCGTTTCCAAACGCCTGCAATCCAGCGGTCATTCTTGTTTACCTAATAACTATATAGCGGAAGCCGACAAACAACGCAATGTTTTTCCACAGCATTTTTCCGCAACGGGCGCAACCAAAATATATGTACTTTCGGTCTTGCATCCTGGACCCGGTTGCTCCTATATTCCGCCGTTCAGAAACAACCGCCACCATGGCCGATGCATCTCATAAGGAAATGATTCGTGAAGCAAAAGATGTTATGCGCCGTCACACTGCTGATTACGGGTACGATTGTCATGGCCGCCGCGCCAAGGACCGTCCCAGCCACTGCACCCACAACTGTCCGGACCGTACCCGGCACTTCGGCCGCTGCTCCGGATCTATCCCGTGCTCTCCTTCGGCATCTCGTACCAGTTCTAACCTGAAGACACAGACAACCTGACGCCAAGATGCGCAAAGAAGATTCCTTTGGATTATTTATTCGCGTTCTGTAGTATGTTTGGCAGGATTTTATTAATACTCGGGAGCCAACACGATGCTGTTTCTATCCAGCCGGGAAAAAACGCTGTGGGCGGAGCTCAGCCGGGATGTTATGACGCGCGGCCTGAAGCCCGCCGATTTCCGCGGTGGCGACGGCCACGGCGGTGACGTCCGCGCCAATCTTCTGCCGATGTTTCAGTTCTATATCGGCGCCCTGCTCACCGCCACCGGGCAGGACAAGCTGGGCAAAGCGTGGATCACCAGCGGCGCGCTGATCGAAGAGGACGGGCTTTTTTTCAACGCCTATCTCACCGGCTTCCTCCAGCGACATCATGACCGTATGGAAATGCCGGAACAGGTCTTTGCCGATCCCCGCCCCTACGTGCACTTTACCACCGTGCCGATCATGCAGAAATCACGCGCGCGCTTCCTGACGCAATGCGGGCATACGCTTCCGAAAATCAAGCACCCATTCCGGCTCATGGATATCGGTTGTGGTGACGGCGGGCTGACGGCCGCCCTGTTAAAGCACCTCAAGGCCACCGGTAAAATCGAGGAAATCGGCGAAGTCCTGCTGGTGGATCCCTCGCCCGCCATGCTGGCACTGGCCAAAGAAACCGTGGGCAAGACGATCCCGTCTTCACGCATCACGACCCTGAATCACCGGATCGAACAGGTTGCGGGCAAACTGAATGCCCGATACGATATGGCCCTGTGTTCGCTTTCGTATCATCATATGCCCTGCGAACAAAAGGTCATTCATCTAAAAGAACTTAAACCCTGGATTGATCATCTGGTGCTTTTCGAACTGGACGCCAACAACGATTTTCCGGAACTGCAAACCCCCGAGCTGGCGGTATCGGTCTATCAATCCTATGGGCGGCTGATTGATTTCGTCTTTTCGCATGACGCCCCCATCGAGGTTGCGCAAGCCTGCGTGGACCGGTTCCTGATGACGGAAGCGGTGTCGCTCCTCACCCAGTGGCGGGGCGAACGCAACGATTATCACATGCTCCGCACGCAATGGCACGCCCTGTTCGAGCAAACACTCGCCCCCGAATTTCTATGCCTGTGCGATTCCCCTTGCTATGCCGACGAATATTTCTCGTTATTCACCATTCATTACGGAATGGGCTAACCGCCATGAAGTCTATGACACCCCGTGAGCGCGTGCGCTTGGCACTCGATCACAAGGAACCTGATCGCGTCCCCCTGGATTTGGGCGCAAGCGCGGTCACGGGCATGCATGTCAGCATGGTGTATCGGCTTCGCCAGGCCCTGGGCCTGGGCCGACCCGGCACACCGGTCAAGGTTGTGGAGCCTTACCAGATGCTGGGCGATATCGCGCCCGATCTGATGGAAGCCCTGAGCGTTGACGTGGTCGGCCTGCCGGGGCCGACCACATTGTTCGGGTTTAAGAATGAGAACTGGAAACCATGGACTATGGCCGACGGGACCCCTACCCTCGTACCGGAAAGCTTCAACACAATTCCCGAACCCAATGGCGATCTTTTGCAGTATCCGGAAGGAGACCGTTCGGTCCCTCCCAGCGGCCGTATGCCGAAAGGCGGCTACTTTTTCGATTCCATTATCCGCCAGCCGCCGCTGGATGAGGACCGTCTGTGCGTGGAGGATAATCTGGAGGAATTCGGCCAAATTTCGAAAGAAACGCTGGCGTATTTCCAGCGCGAAGCCGAACGGCTGTACACGCAAACCGATAAGGCCATTTTAGCGAATTTCGGCGGAACGGCCTTTGGAGACATTGCGCTCGTACCGGCACCATGGCTTAAACATCCCAAGGGTATCCGGGACATTGAGGAATGGTATGTCAGCACTCAGGCCCGCCCGGATTTTGTCCATAAAATCTTCGAGCGCCAATGCGAGATCGCCCTGGCAAACCTGGAAAAAATTCATCAGGTCGTCGGCAACCGCGTAACGGCCGTGTTCCTGACCGGTACCGACTTCGGGTGCCAGAATGGGCCGTTTATTTCACTGGAATCCTATCGCCGCCTGTTCAAGCCCTTTCACCACGCCGTCAACGACTGGATCCATCGCCATACGACCTGGAAGACGTTTAATCATTCCTGCGGATCGGTACGCGCGTTTATCCCTGACTTTATCGAGGCCGGCTTCGACATTCTTAACCCCGTGCAATGCTCGGCCACCGGCATGGAGCCTGAGGTACTCAAAGACCAGCACGGCGATCAGATCACGTTCTGGGGCGGCGGCGTGGACACTCAGCGGGTCCTGCCTTTTGGGACCCCCGCCGACGTGCGCCGGCAGGTGCATGCACGCCTGCGTTTTTTTGCGCCCGGCGGCGGGTTTGTGTTTGACGCCATTCACAACATCCAGGCCGGAACCCCGACGGCCAACGTGCAGGCTTTATACGAGGCGTTAAAGGAATTCGGCCGGTATCCGATTAAATAACGGCATGGTTCAAGGTTCAGCGATTCACTGTTCAACGGTTGCCGATCTTTCCAACGCGGGCTGTGCACGCACCCCAAGAGAATTAACCGCGGATTACACTGCCTGCCCGAGCGTCGGCCAGGGATTTCACGGATCAAGACCTAGCCAAAGATATTTGAAATTTTGACAGCATTAACAGGATTGGGATCGAGA
>JAHIMN010000256.1 GCA_018896395.1 Verrucomicrobiota bacterium
CGGTTGCTTTCGCGCAGGTAAAATTCGCCGTAGGGGCCGTTGAAAACCACGTAAGTGTTCAGCGGTAGATGCTTGCAAAGATAGGTCGTGCCCACGCCGTTCAGAACTTGACGGACTTCCAGTTCCAGCCGGCCGCGTGCCGAGGGCGGCGAGGCAATGGAGTAAGCGCGGTAGATTGTGCGGCGTGACTGTTCGTAAGGCGGGATGCGCAATTGGATATATTGCCCGGCCTTGAAATCCATGGCTGGCGGCGATTGAAGCTGGAGCGTGATCTCACGGATATCCGGTGTCAGGTCCCGGAAAGCGACGACTTCCGCCTTGTATTCGCGCGCATTAAAAAAATCGTCAGGAATGGTAAGGCGCAGATCACGTTCCACCGGAACCTGGCAGGCCAGGCGCATGCCGGCCAGGCGATCCGCCTCGCTCAGGAGCGCCTCCTCCCGGGATGTGCATGGTCCGGCGCCCGCGAGCACCTTAACCCGGCACAGTCCGCACACCCCATGCCCGCCGCAGGCGGAAGGAACGAAGATGGCCTGCTCCTTCAGTGCGGCCAACAGAGATCGCCCCGTCGGCGTCTCAACGGGTGGTCGGTCATTGATGGTGATCTTGGCAGTTGTTCCAGATGGTTCCGGCATATGCAGCCTCGGATCTGAAATAGCGGACATGGCCTTTATTTGCTTGCCGACGGTGGCGGAATCAGTTGGTAGCCGCTTGCCGTGGCTTCCTGCTGCCACGAGGTGGCCACGCTCGATCCGAACAGGATCACGGTAATGGCGGCCAGGATCAGGATGGCATTTACCCCGCTTCGTTGAATTCCCACCAGCCGCAGGGTCAATGCCGCCCAGAAAATAAAAAACGCGATCGCGGCCACCATCATGCGCGTGGCGGCGGGCAAATAGAAATGCCAGAACAGTACCAGCCGGTACCAAGGCCACTCCGCCGTTTCATTATCGGCCTTGCGCGCCATGGCAATTTTAAGGTTCTGGCGGATGTCGCTCTGGGTGCCTAAGAACTGCTCGGCGCGCTGGAAGGCATCAATCGCCGAATCAATCTGTCCGGCCTGCAGGAGGGCCGTACCCAGGTTGTAAAACAGGGGGCCGTTGCGCACGCCGTCGTCCACCAGTTTCTGATACGTCTGTGCGGCGCGCAGATAGGCAGCCGGCGTGCGGGCGGATGCCATACGCGCATGGGCTTCATTCCAGATGAAGGCCCGTTCGGACGCGTCCAGGGCGGATGCCGGTGCGCCGGAATAACAGCTGATGAGCGCCATGAGCAATAGTTTGAAGAGCAATCGAGCTGGATGGCAGTCAGGTTTCATCATAAAAATCAGATGCGGCGATTTCAAAACAGTTTATCGTATAATTATAATCAATTAAAAAAACGAACACAATTATATTCTGAGGTGGTGGGAAATGCCGAAGTGCCATGCGCCCGCAATTGTCCTTGACACATAAAGCCTGCGGGTTAATCTTCGCTGCTTATTGCATTTTATGTGTCGAACAAGGGATTAATGGATAAAAGGAGCGGCGGATATGAAAGTAGGTGTCTTGGGATCAGGTGGCATGGGCGAATCGGTTATACAGCATCTTAAATTATGCAAAGACGTCAGTGATATCGTTGCGCTGGATGTCAGGGCAGAACGGATTCGTCAGTTGAAGGATAAGTATCAGATTAAAGGAACAACGAATTTAAGGGATATTCTTTCAGATTCTGCGGTTAAGCTGGTTTTCGTAACGGCCTCGAACGATGCTCACAAAGCCCTGACCCTTCAGGCATTGGAAGCCGACAAGGCCGTAATGTGCGAAAAACCGATGGCCAATACCTTGGCCGATGCCAAAGCGATGGTTGACGAAGCGGAACGCCGCAAGGTATTTTTTCAAATCGGATTCGAATGCAGGTATTCCAAGCTTTATACAAAAATCAAAGAATGGATTGATGCGGGATTGCTCGGGCAGGTTGTGAATACGCATTGCCTTTATATCACCAGTGCGCGGGAAAAAGCAAGCTGGCGCAATAAAAAAGCGCTGGGGGGGAGTATGTTCGGTGAAAAGCTGAGTCATTATGTGGATTTGCCGCGCTGGTGGATCGGATCGGAAGTGAAAGATGTGTTTTCCGTTTCGTCGCCGAATATTATGACGTATTCCGAAGGGCATGACAATTACCATACGACCTATCGCTTTAAAAATGGGGCGGTCGGTCATCTGACGTTTATGATGGGCTATGCGGCGACATTCCGGGGCGACCCGTTACAGCCCAATATCACGGATTTACAGTTGGGCGATGGTCATAAATTGCGGTATATCGTGGTGGGCACAAAAGGCGCCGCCGAAGCGGATGTCTTTTATCGCCGGATCAAGCGCTGGCAGTTTGGCGATGCACCGGATGTCATGACCAGCGATTGGGTGGAGAATTTAACCTGGGACAAAAAAGAAGATCATTTTTACTATCATAATACCACCGATCAGACGCATGATATTGTTAAACGTGTATTAACCGGTCAGCCGCCGAAAACATCTGCGCGTGATGCCTATGAGACGATGCGGTTGTCTTTTGCGGCGGAAGAGTCTGCGGATACAGGTTCCATTGTGAGTCTGGATAAGATGCGGTAAGTGGACTTTCGCACTTTTTCGGATGAATTTTGCGTTTCTGTTCAGAGATTAGATGAGCCGCAACAGTGTTTGTATTTCTTCCCGCTGCCACATGGACAGGGAGCATTTCTTGGTGTTTGAGATTTTGGTGCGCGGAAC
>JAHIMN010000257.1 GCA_018896395.1 Verrucomicrobiota bacterium
CGAGCGCGCGGCCAAGCCGGTTGCCGGCAACTGAAACCACTTCTCCTTGCGGCCGCCCCGCAGGGATCCATTCACTTCCAATAAACACGTCATGCTCATAATCGTTTTCCCCGTTCGTTGCGCGGTCCGGCGATCCGGCGGTCCGGCGGTCCGGACACATGCGCTTCCGGCCCGCCGTTGTATTTTTTTAGAAATCCAAATACCGCACGGCTTCGTCTATGGTCGTCGCATCAATGGATTCGGTGGACTGCTTCCATAATTCCGGATCCCACAATTCGAACCGGTCCCAGGCGCCCACGAGTTTCACCTGGTCGACAATTTTTGCGCAGGCAAGCAATTCGTCCTTGATGCGGATGCGGCCCTGGGAATCCCAGGCCACCAGGTCTGAACTGGAGGCCAGGATGCGCGCAAAGAGCCGCGCCCTTTTATCGCCGATACCGATTTTGCGGAATTTATCCAAGCGCTTCGCCATTTCACGGGCCGGATAGACGTACAGGCATTTTTCGTTGTTGAGCCCGGGCAGGACATAAAGGCTTTTTGGGGCGCCCACTTCCGCGCGCCAGATGGAGGGTATGGTGAGGCGTTTTTTGGGGTCCAGCGCATGCAGAAAACTGCTGGCAAAGCCCCCACTGCCTAGCACCGGTTCCGGTCGTTCTATATCATGCTGCTCCACTTTCCCCCCCTTGTTTGACACCATTTGACACTTTAACCCACCAGTTGTCAACAACTATTTTTAATTATTTTTTAGGGCAAATTCAGGCCGGCAAAAGCCCAAAAGGGGCGCATGGCCGACTGGGGGATAGTTTGTTTCCTTTGGTTATCATCAACAGGCTGATAACCGCCTGTTAATAACGTGTCAAAAGACCGCGACGAGCTGGATTGACAATGGCAAGGAGGAATAATATGCTTCAACCAGCAACCATCGTACTGGGAAGCGCTCTTTCGGGAAGTGCTTCCAAACAACAGAAGGGAGTGTTAATTGTCCAGCCTTTTTCAATTGCCTCGTCGGTTCTGGCGCATCAGTTGGCAACATGGTATTCACATGGCCGTTCTGATGACGTTCCGTAAATTTGCCCGCCTGTGCGGTTTCCCGAAAGCAGGCCTCGGACTCATGGAAAAATTCCCGCCGACGAAACCCTCCAACGCGGCGGCGTATTTGCCACTGCTGAAGATACGACCGTTCGTTTCGATCGTCATGCCGGTCTATAATTCGGCATGGCTGAAGGAAACCGTGGCGAGTGTTTTGGCACAGAGCTACGACCGCTTCGAACTGATCCTGGTGGATGACCAGTCCACCCAGCCGCGCACGCTCGCCGCGCTTTCAGAAACCGGAGGCGATCCGCGCGTGAAGCTGATCCGCAACGCGCGCAACCTGGGCATCAGCGGAGCCACCAACACCGGCATTGAAGCGAGCCGGGGCGATTATATCGCCTTCATGGACCACGACGACCTGCTGCATCCGGACGCGCTGACCTACTTCGCGCGGGCCGTGAACGACGGCCATGACGAGGACGTGTTTTTCACCGACGAGGTCGTGATCAACAGCAAGAACACCATCGTCGGGCAGATACGCAAATGCCCGATCTCGCTCGACCTTCTGCTCTCGTGCAACGCCGTCCTGCATTTCGTCATCATGAAGCGAGCGGCGCTCCGGCAGGTTGGCCCGCTGAATTCAGACTACGACGGCGCGCAGGATCACGATCTCATGTTGAGAGCCCTGGAACACGGGCTCCGGTTTTATCACCTGCCGCTCACGCTCTACGCCTGGCGCGCCCATCATGCGGCCACCTCCAACGACATCCGCTCGTTCAACCGTCATTCCACGCCGGAATGGCCCAAGTCCTACCTCAACGGGAAAAAAGCCATCCAGGCTTATCTCGACCGCCACGCGATCCGGGCCACGGTGACCGACGATGCGTTTTGCTGGTACCGGGTCAAGTACGCCCTGCCGGATACGCGCGACGAAGTTGCGATCATCATCCCATTCAAGGATCAAGCGGCCTACTTGCGGCGCCTGCTGGAAAGTTTTAAAAAAACAACATTCGCCAATACCGTCGTGTACCTGGTGGACAACCGGTCGGACCAGGCGGAAACCAAGGCTTACCTGGCCTCCCTGCGCCCAAGCCCGACCGGTCGGCTCCGCCTGCTGACGTTTGACGAGCCGTTTAATTACGCCCGTTTACATAACTGGGCGGCTGCTCAAATCCCTAACGAGCTCCTGTTGTTTCTGAATAACGACGTAGAGATCCAGCGGGGCGACTGGCTGGAAGCAATGCTGGAGCATATTTACCGCGAGCGGGTTGGCGCGGTGGGCTGTCGGCTCAGGTACCCGAACGGCGAGCTTCAGCATGGCGGCATGGTGTTCCGGCCGGACGTGTATTATTGCGCCATGAATCTCCATCGCGATGAAAGCTATTACACGAGGGTCCAGCGGGATGTCAGCGGCGTGACTGCCGCCTGCATGCTGATCCGCAAATCGGTGTTTCAGGCCGTAGGCGGTTTTGATGAAGTCCGGTTCCCAATCGCATTCAATGATGCCGACCTTTGCCTGAAAATTATTCGCTCCGGCTATAAAATCATGTACACGCCCTTCGCCGAGCTGGTTCACCATCAATCGGCCTCCCGCACGGAGCAGGAAGAGAGCTATGAGAAATGGGCGTTGTTCAGTCGGCACGTGGGCCCGTCGCCAATGATTGACCGGCATTACCGGCTGTCCTGAAGAAATGATTAGCCCGGATGAAATGATTGTTACATGAAGGCCAGGAGGCGGCGCAGGATACGTTCCAGGACGCGGCGACGGCGGGTGCCCGTTGGAAAGTGCGTTTCCATCAGGCGGCCGGTCTTCTGCACAAACTGCCAACCGACGCTGGCCTGCATTTGCATGATCTTCGCGTGATAGTCCCGCAAAACCTGCCGCTGATGTTCAATAGTTTCCAGGAGCGACGGCACGGAATGGGCGTATTTCGCGTAGCGGTCCTTGTAGCGGTAACAACGCTCGCGACCAAAGACATACGCTTGAAAAGCCTCGTCCATCTCCCGGTAGCGGCGGACCGTCTCCGGCGAAAGGGCAAAGCGGTCCAGCACCGCGGACATGGGCATCCAAGTCTCGAGACCGAACGCCTCATTCTTCTCGTAAAAGTAAAACAGGCTCCGGAACAGGACAAACGAAACCGGCAGGCATCCCTCGAACACCCATTCATGGTCAATGAGATAATGCCGGTCGCCGTCCACGATAATATTTTCAAACACCAAGTCCACCAGCGCCGGCGTCAGAAATGGTCCCAGGCCATCGAGCTCCGCCAGCGATGCAAGGCCAAAGACCTGCCGCATGGCCTCCGTCAACACCGGCACCGGAACCGTGGCAAAAGCGCTGTTCAGCAACGCCAGGTAGTCGGCAATGATACCCAGGAACCGCGCCTTATCCTGCTCCAGAAAAGCGCTGACCAGCAGGGCATCCAGACTGCGGCCTTCCACGAAATCGAACCGCAGGGTTTGCTCGTCAATGACGGTGACTTCCGGCAACCGGAGGCGGTCGCCGTGCAGGCTGTGACGGATCGGCGCGGCCTGTTCGTGCAGGCGTTGGAGGTGCCCAACTGCGTCGGAAGCAAGCGCTTTTTTCAGGACAAACTTCCGGTCACGGTCCCGCCAGATCGAGGTTTCAATCTGAAACGGGGGCAGGCGATGACGATTATATTTGGCATACAACAAGTCCATAGGGCGCATTATAGCACGCTCGAAAATAATTGGTAGCCCCTTCCGAAAAACGGCCAGGAGAAGAAACCTGCGTCGCACTATTTCCTTGATACACCCAGGGGAGTGATCATAATATGCCCTATACATGACAGCTCCCGTTCCCATTCCTCGATTTGACACGATCAGCGATTATCACAGGTATTGGAGCGTCTGCGTACCGGTCTTATCAATAAATCCTCGTTTCCTGCATATTGCCCTGGACCTATGCAACACCTGCAATCTGAGATGCAGTTTCTGTTATCTTTCGCTCCCCGCGTTCCGGGGAAAAGCGATTTTTTTGACCGCGGAAAGCATCCATCGGCACTTACAGCATCTGCTCCCCTTTACGCGCCGCTTATGTTTATCGTGTGGATACGAGCCCTTGGCTTCGCCTCATTTCACGGAGATCCTTTCGTCGTTAGCCCCCTATCATATACCCCAGCTGGATCTTGTCACGAATGCCACGTTGCTTTCGGAAGATAAGATTGAGGCCATTATAAAGAACGGCGTGCAAACCCTCCGGTTCTCTTTAGACGCTGCCGACAAAACGACCTACGAATCTATGCGACACGGGGCGTGTTTTGAAACTGTGATCGCCAATATCAAACGGCTTGCGGTACGAAAAAAGGAACTAGGCAGTCGGACCCCTTCTCTTGCGATGATTGTCGTTTTAATGCAATCCACCCTCCATCAGTTAAAGGATCTTGTGGACCTGGCGAAAGAACTGGGTGTCGCGTCCATAACCATGCAACATTTGATACCTTTTCCGGGTTTGCATATGGAAGCCCAGGTGATAACGGAAAAAGATGCCGCGCCCTACGATGCGCTGATCGGCCCACTCCACGAGTATGCGCAAAAGAATCGAATCTTTCTTTCGGCGCCCAATCCTTTTCATCCAAATCCTCCGCGCCTTGACGGGTGGTTGCTTCCACTCCGCTCCCGGGCGAGCCGCCTTTGCCAGGCCATCGTTAATGCACAGATGAACCCCAGCCAGAACATGCAGGACATAACCTATGGCATAATCAATCATGGCCTGCGACTCGTTCGCAGAGCTTATTGCCCCGCGCATCCATTTTGCAGGAACCCGTTCAATTACATCATTATGACACCTGAGGGCCGAGCCAAAGCTTGCCCTTATTTAGACGACGCATGGCTTAAGGTTTTCGACTCGGGCATGCCGTTAACCTCCGTGTTCTTGGGAGATGAATATCAGGCATTGCGGCAGATAATGATGGATGGGGGCCCCCATCCTGCACCCTGCCTTAAATGCCCGGATTGCCAATTGTTAAATACCAAAAAACGTATATAATAATATCGCATTGAAATCCGTGCTATCAGCGGTTAACATGTAAAAATTCTCATCGAAAAAACGCGCATATCTTGCAGGGGTATATATTATGATCGTTCGGAAGATCTTAGGCATTATGTTGCTGGCCCTCGGCCTGCAGGCGGGCGCCGGCGGCACGGAGGTGCTGGTCGCGAAGGTGGATGGCGGCATCGACCCTATTACGGCCAAGTTCATGATCGAAGCCATTGACCGTGCAGAACAGCAACAGGCCGAGTGCGTGGTGTTTGAACTGGACACCCCTGGCGGCCTGGATGATTCCATGCGCACTATCATCAAGCACATCATGTCGGCCAAAGTGCCGGTGGTGGTCTTCGTGGCGCCCCCCGGTTCGCGCGCGGCCTCGGCGGGCGCCTTTATTACCATGGCCTCGCACGTGGCCGCCATGTCACCCGGCACAGCCATCGGCGCCGCCCATCCCGTGGCCATCGGACAATCGTTACAGACGGACACCAACATGGCGGCCAAGGTATCCAACGACGCGGCGGCTTACATCCGCTCCATCGCCGAAAAGCGGGGCCGCAACATTGACTGGGCCAATTCGGCCGTCAAGGAAAGCGTGTCGCTCTCGGAAACCGAGGCCCTGGCGCGCAAGGTGATTGACCTGGTGGCGCCGAGCACGGAGGCGCTGATGACTATGCTGGATGGTCGCACCGTCAAGCTCAACGAAACCACCGTAACGTTGAAAACCAAGGGCGCCGCGCTGACGCGGTTAGAAATGAACTGGCGTGACGAACTGTTGCATGTCATCGCCAATCCCAATCTGGCTTATATCCTGTTAATGCTCGGCCTAATCGGCCTGTATTTCGAGTTGTCGAATCCCGGCGCCATTCTGCCGGGCGTGGTGGGCGCCATTTCGCTTATCCTGGCCTTTTTTGCGTTCCAGACCTTGTCGGTGAATTACGCCGGAATTTTACTGATTGTGCTGGCAATTGTCCTGATTATCGCGGATATTATGACCCCAACACTCGGAGTACTGACCGTTGGAGGACTGGTGGCCATGTTCATTGGATCGCTCATGCTTTTCAGCCACAACCCCGATCCCGCCATGCGGGTATCGTTGCAGGTTATCATTCCGGTTGTGCTGATCACAGGCGCCTTTTTCGCGGTCGGCGTATGGTTGTCGCTCAAAGCCATGGTGCGGCGTCCGGTCTCGGGCGCCGAGGGACTGGTGGGGCAGGAAGGAGATGCCCGCACAGCGATCACCCGCGACGGAGGCACGGCCTTTATAGTCGGCGCACACTGGAATGCCGTGGCCGATACGGAGATTCCGGCCGGCCGCCGCGTGAAGATTGTCGCCGTCAAGCAGATGACGTTGAAGGTGGAAGCCTTGTAGGACGGAAGGCAGAGATCAGAGGTCAGCCTGCCCTGCGACGTGTCCGGAGAAGCCTTGGCGAAGACGGAAGCCTTGGCGAAGCAGGGAGGTCCGCTTGTCCGCCGCAGCCCTAAGCGGACCAGCGCCGAGCAGAGTCAAATCAGGCAAAGGGGCGAAGGCGGAAGGTCAGAATATAGGTAAACCAGGAGTCAAAAAGCGGAGAACAGTAATCAGAATCATTCTGCATTCTGCATTCTGACTTCTAAAAAAACAGGAGGGTCACACTATGAGTCCGGGATTAATTGCGGTTATCGTCATTGTTTTCTTTCTGGTCATCAACACGGTCAAAATCATGAAGGAATATGAACGCGGGGTGGTCTTCCGCCTGGGCCGGTTTGTCGGCGTGCGCGGGCCGGGACTTATTCTGCTGATTCCCATGTTCGAAAAAATGATCAAGGTCTCGCTCCGCACGGTAGCCCTGGACGTGCCGCCACAGGAAGTGGTGACCAAGGATAACGTGTCGCTTAAAGTGAACGCGGTGATGTATTTCCAGGTTTTAGAACCGTCCAAGGCCATCATTGCCGTGGAAGACTATCTCTATGCCACCTCGCAGATTGGGCAGACGACCCTGCGCTCCGTCCTGGGCGAGCACGAATTGGATGATCTGTTGTCCAACCGTGAAAAAATTAATCGGATGCTGCAGAAGATCATTGACGAGCGCACAGACCCCTGGGGCATCAAGGTCAGCGCGGTCGAGGTCAAGGACGTGGACCTGCCCGAAAACATGAAGCGCGCCATTGCCAAACAGGCCGAGGCCGAACGCGAACGCCGCTCCAAGGTCATTCACGCCGACGGCGAATTCCAGGCTTCCGCCAAGCTCAAGGCCGCCGCCGACATCATGGCCGTCCAGCCGGTGGCCGTGCAGTTGCGTTACCTGCAGACGCTGACGGAAATTGCCACGGAAAAGAATTCCACCATCCTCTTCCCATTCCCGATCGAGTTCATGCAGTATTTCATGAAGAAGAACCCGAATCCGTAACGGCAGGCGAACTTGTCTCCGATGAAAATCGCCGACCGGGCCTGTCCTGCACAAATTGCGTTGCCGTGCAACCCGAATCATGGCATACGGCGACCATGTGTTCACCCCTGCACCTGGCGCCGGCTCAGCCGGCGCCGCCCTTCCGTCCCGGCAAGTTTCAGCACATGACGGACAGCCCAAATGAATGCATCGCGTATTAAATCCAATGGAATTTCACCGATCGTCGTCATTACTTGCCTGATCCTGCTCGGAGGCATCCTGACCGGCGCTCAGATTCATGGGTTTTCCTTTGCCTCATGGCATTCCGTCATTGACGGTTCGCCGCACCGCGAAGTGTTCTTTAACAAGTCCAATTACTACCGGACGGATGATTGGATTGTGATGTTGCCGCATATGCTGGCCCAGCGAGCCGACCAACCGCCCTTCGCCGCTGAAAATCGGCTGATCGGCGACGGACACTACAATATGCTGATCACCGGCGCGGCGCCGGCACGCGATCCGATGGTGTTATTCCGGCCCCAAGTGTGGGGTTACTTCATTTCCGGCGATATCGGCATGGCATTCCAGTGGTGGTTTTATTCGTTCGGCGCCTGGATCGCCGTGTGGCTGGTTCTGCGCCGGTTGACGGGCAACGACGAATGGACGTCCGCGTGCGGCG
>JAHIMN010000258.1 GCA_018896395.1 Verrucomicrobiota bacterium
AAATCCAAATTCCAAGGAATATTCAAATGTGGAAGAAAACAAAATAAATCCAATTTTCAATCAGTTTTCTTCATTTTGCTTTAATTGATTGCGCTTCCCTGGAATTTGGAGCTTGGAATTTGGAATTTTATTGGCGTGATCATTCTTGATGTTTTCTTGTTTTTTATAGCAGTTCCCAACGTTTAAGGTTAATTATTCACGGCCGGCGCAAACTGCAGGTCGTAAAGCCGCCGATACATCCCGTTCCGGTCCAGCAGTTCCTGGTGCTTACCGGATTCCACCAGGCGGCCCGCATCCAGCACGATAATCCGGTCGCAGTGGATAACGGTGGACAGGCGATGGGCGATGGCAAACACCGTGCGGCCCTCCATGAGGTCGTCGAGCGCCGCCTGGACCAGCCGTTCCGACTCCGTATCCAGCGCGCTGGTGGCCTCATCCAAGATCAGGATGGGCGGATTGCGCAGAATCGCCCGCGCGATGGCCAGGCGCTGACACTGGCCACCCGAGAGGCGCACACCGCGTTCGCCGATAACCGTATTGTAACCCTCCGGCATCTGCAGGATGAATTCGTGGGCATAGGCACGCCGGGCCGCCTGCTCGATGGTAGCGACCGAGGCGTCGGTATGCCCGTAAGCAATGTTGGCCGTCACGGTATCGTTGAAGAGAATCGTCTCCTGGGTCACCATTCCGATCTGCGCCCGCAGGGATTTCAGCGTGAAATGCCGGATATCGACGCCGTTGATCAACAGTCCTCCCCCGGTGACATCATAAAAACGAGGAATCAAGTTGACCAATGTAGTTTTGCCCGCCCCGGATCCGCCCACGATGGCCACGCGTTCGCCGGCGGTTACGGTAAAAGCAATGTCGCACAACACGGGCTGGGCATCATAGGCAAACTGGACATTGTCAAAACGCAGATTAGCGATGCGGTCCCGCAGGACATGGGCATCCGTCGCATCCTTGATCACCACGGGCGTATCCAGGATTTCAAAGATGCGGTCCACCGAGGCCGAGGTCTGCTGGATGTGCATGTGAATTTTGCTGAGCTTTTTGACCGGCTCATAAAGCGCCATCGTGGCGATGGCAAAGGTAATAAAATCTTCCGCCGGCATGTGTGCCCAGCGGGCATATAGCAGGACCAAGGCCAGGCCGATAATTGAGATGAACACGATCAGCGGTTCCATGCTGGCCTTGTCGCGGTTCACGCGCATGATGCGGTTAAAGAACAATTGACACTGCTCCGTGAACCGCGCCACCTCGTAGCTTTCCATGCCGAAGGCTTTGACAATGCGAATGCCCATCAGCGCCTCCTGCATGATGGACACCAGCGCCGCTAACCGCTCCTGGCCGTGCCGGGCATAGCGCCGCACGCGCCGGCCAAAGATTGCAATGGGAATGATGCAGATGGGAAACAGCACCAGGCTGGCGAAGGCCAGCTTGGGATCCAGCCAGAACAGGAACCCGACGGCGCCCAGCAACACAAAGGGTTCCTTGACCATGTTGCCCAGTACCACGGAAACCGCCCGTTCGATCATCATCGAGTCGTTGATCGTACGCGAAATCAGTTCGCCGGTCTTGCTCTTGGAAAAATACCGCATCGAAAGCTCCTGGAGATGCGCAAAGGTCGCCACGCGCATATCCATGACCACCTTGTTCCCAACCCATTGCATGAAATATTCGCTCAGGAACTGGCCCACGCCCCGCCCGGCCGCCAGGATCGGCAGGGAAAGGGCTATCAGGATGACATTGATCAACGGCGCGTTCTGAAAGACATTGCGCAGAATGTCGCGCGCCGCCACCAGTAAACCGGTGGTGGATCCGGCAAAAATGACGCCGCAGATGCCACCTACAATCAACCGCACCATATAGGGCCGGGCGTAGCTGATCATTCGCTTATAGGAGGCCCACTGCTGGACCCAGTTTTTGGATGGGGGGTGCTTAGCCATATTTTTGATTTTTGATTTCGGATTTTCGATTTGACATTTCAGATCGCTGTATTTAGTTCCAATATTCTGACTTCTGACTTCTGACTTCTGACTTCAGTGCTTCAAATACCGCTCCACCTCAATCGCCGCCATGCAACCGGAACCGGCCGCCGTGACGGCCTGGCGATACACGTGATCCTGCACGTCACCGGCGGCAAAGACACCCGGCACATTGGTCCGGGTATGTTCGGCCAGGATATAGCCTTTATCATCCATGTTCACCTGGCCGACAAACGCTTTTGTATTCGGCTGGTGGCCAATGGCGATGAAGACGCCGGCCACGGGTAATTCCGTGAGCGCACCTGTTTTAACGTTCTTTAGCCGTAATCCGGTAACTTCTTCCCGCGCTACATCGTTTACTTCGTCCACCACTGTATTCCACATAATTTTTATTTTGGGATGTTGTTTGACGCGCTCCGCCATGATCCGCGACGCCCGGAACTCGTCCCGCCGGTGAATTACCGTGACCTGCGCGGCAAACCGCGTGAGAAACAGCGCGTCTTCCATGGCCGTGTCGCCCCCGCCCACCACGGCCACCAGCTTGCCGCGATAAAGGGCCCCATCACAGGTAGCACACCCGGAAACGCCCCGCCCCAGCAATTTTTGTTCCGACGCCAACCCCATGTATTGCGCACTGGCACCGGTGGCGATAATCACGGCTTGGGCCTCCAGCTCCTTACCGTCATCGAGCTTTAATTGAAAAGGCTGACGCTTGAAATCCACGGCCGACACCTCACCGCTTTGGATGCGCGTGCCGAACCGCTCCGCCTGCGTCCGCATCTGGAGCATGAGCTGGGTACCGTCCAGGCTTTCAGGAAACCCCGGGAAGTTCTCGACGCTGGTAGTGGTGGTCAACTGGCCTCCGGGCTGGATGCCCTCCACGACCACGGGCTTCAGATTGGCCCGCGCCGCGTAAATTGCCGCCGTCCAGCCGGCCGGACCTCCTCCGATAATGACCACCTGTTCCGCCATGCCGTTCCCCCTTTGTATTTTGCGATCCGCAATATACGTCATGTCCCACGCATTTTCCACTGTTAAAAACAAGATAACTACTCACCACGGATTAGTAGTACGGACAAGAAGAGTGGTTGTCATTCCCGCGAAAGCGGGAATCCAGAGAAAAAAATCACCGAAAATCATTTCTGGATTCCCGCTTTCGCGGGAATGACAGAAATGAGGTTCTCACATCCGTGCCATTAGTACCTTAACAAAAAGTTAAAACCAACATGTTGTATAAATGAAAAGGTAGTTTATGCCGCGATTCCCAGTTTTTCAAGGGTGGCGGAAAGTTCACTTCGAAGGTTAAGATAATGTGTATCGAGCGGATCAATATTTTTA
>JAHIMN010000259.1 GCA_018896395.1 Verrucomicrobiota bacterium
GGCCGAGTCGTCGGCACCGGCCGAGTGGCGCGCCGCGGCGATTAAGGAAACGGCGGAGGATATTTCATTTCAGGTCTGGCACGGCACGGAAAAACTGGGCGTCATCCGCCTGCCGGTGCCGGGGTGCCACAATGTGCTGAACGCCCTGGCGGCCTGCGCGGCGGCCTCCGCCAGTGGCGTCGGGTTTGATGCTATGCGGATGGGTTTGCAAAGCTTTCACCCGGTGCGCCGGCGCTTCGAGCGGGTGATCGCAAAGGACGACGTGCTGGTGATCTCCGATTACGCGCATCATCCGACGGAGATTGCGGCCACCTTGCGCACCCTCCCGTGCCTTAAGCGCAAACGCTGGCTGGTCGTGTTTCAGCCGCACCGGTTCAGCCGCACGCGGGCCCTGGCCTGCGACTTTGCCGCCGTGTTGGCGGGCGTGGATGAACTGATCCTTACGCCGGTCTATGCTGCCTCGGAACCGATGATGGCAGGAGGGACATCCTGGGATCTCTATGCGCATATCCGGCGCTTGGGTAAAGGTCGAACGCTTTGCGCGGCATCGCTAGTCCAGGCCTGGGGCTATGTGCGCGCCGCGCTCCGGCCCGGCGATGGATTGCTGATTATGGGTGCGGGCGATGTGGAGCAAATTGCCTGCTGGGCGCGTGCGGAACTGGCTGAGCGCAGTCTGGCTGCCCTGGACCCGGCATCCCGGGTGGACCCGGCATCCCGGGTGGACCCGGCATCCCGGGTGGATCCGGCATCCCGGGTGGATCCGGCGTGCGCCTGGGCCGCGGCGCTGAAACACATGCAATGGAAATCCGCCAAGTTTAAACGAAAGGCATCGCTGGCCAATAGAACGACCTTGCGCGTGGGTGGCATCGCTGATATTTTGACCGAATTGGCCGATGAAGAAGATTTGATAAAATTACTCCGCTGGACCCATGCAAACCGGGTTCCTGTTATCCTGTTGGGCGCAGGTAGTAATGTGCTGGTTAGCGACTTGGGTGTGCGGGGGGTAGTCGTGCGCCTGGCGGACCCGGCGTTCCGGCAAATCGGGGTGGACCCGGCATCCCGGGTGGCCCCGGCATCGCGGGTGGTCGTTGGCGCCGGTGCGTCCCTGCATGCATTGACCAACCGGCTGGCAGAGGATGGCTTAGCGGGGCTGGAATTCTTAGCGGGCATTCCGGGCACCGTCGGCGGGGCCTTGTGTATGAATGCGGGCGCCTGGGGCGAGAGCATCGGTTCGCGGGTGGCTTGGGTTCGCTTCCTCAATCCCGATGGCTCGGGACAGGTGGCGGAATCGGCCGCGCTGGGATTTGGCTATCGCCATTGCGCGGGATTGGCCGGCAAGGTTGTGCTTGAGGTGGCGTTCAACGTGGCGCCATCAAATCAGCAAGCGGTGCGCGCTCGTATGAAAGAAATACTCAAGCGGCGCGCCTGGTTGCGCGCCTGGCGAACCCGGCGTTCCGGGCCCTCGGCCGGTTCGGTGTTTAGGAATCCGGAGGGTGCCTTTGCCGGACGCCTGCTGGAAAAGGCCGGGATGAAAGGGCGCCGGGTCGGCGGCGCCCGCGTGTTGGAGGAACATGCCAACGTAGTCGTCACGGAACCAGGCGCTATGGCATCGGATGTCCGCGCACTTTTAGAAATCATGCGGCAGGCCGTCCGGGAACGTTCGGGAATCGAATTAACCGAGGAGATCGTGGGCCTTGAGTAATACGACATTTCGGTAACCGTTCACGGGTTCAAAGGTTCAGGGTTCACGGTTCAATGCAGAAAGAATCAGAGGCTAAAGAATGAAAATTGAACGTTTTGAGGATATTGAGGCTTGGCAACTGGCACGAGAATTGACTCTGAAAGTGTACCGTCTGACAAATGCGCCGGGATTTACGAAGGACTACGGGCTGAAAAGACAGATACAAGATGCTGCCGGATCATCGATGCATAATATTGCCGAAGGATTCGATTCGGAGACAAACCCAGAGTTTGTTCGCTTTCTTCGGTATGCAAAACGGTCTTGCACCGAGGTCCAGAGTGAGCTTTACGTAGCGTTAGATCAACAATACATAACGAATGCCGAGTTTGAGGATGTGTATGATCATGCCGGACGCACACGTGCGACAATTCGAGGTTTCATCAAGTACCTACTGGCCTACGAGCAAAGTCAACGAAAGAAAGGTTCAGCCCCGGTTGATCCGCTGTGGAGGAAACCCTGAACCGTGAACCCTGAACCTGTGAACGCTTACACATTTCGGAATGTTGCGGTGTTAATGGGCGGGCCTTCCTTGGAACGGGAGGTTTCCTTGCGGTCGGGGCGGGCGGTGACGGAGGGTCTGCGCCAAGCCGGTTACGAAGTGGTGGAAGTGGACGTTAAGGACCGGACCCGGCGTCCCGGGCGGACCTTCGATTTGCCGCCGCAGGTGGAAGCCGTGTTTATTGCCCTGCACGGCGAATTTGGAGAAGACGGGCAGGTGCAGGATATTCTGACGCGCAAAAAAGTGCCTTATACCGGATCGCGGCCGGAGGCCAGCCGGATAGCGTTTGACAAAGTCCGCTCCAAACAGATATTGGTGCAACATGGTATTCCGACGCCGGCATTTGAAGTTCTGCGTCCCGGCCAGGCGCGCACACTGCCTCTGCCCGTCGTAGTCAAGCCGGTGCGGCAGGGCTCGAGTTTCGGTTGCCACAAGGTGACGGCGGAAGCCGACTGGCCGGAAGCCCTGGCCGACGCCATGACCTACAACGGCGAGGCGCTGGTGGAAGCGTATATTGACGGCAAGGAATTGACCGTTGGGATTGTGGAGAAGGAAGTTTTGCCGGTGATTGAAATCCGCGCGCCCAACGACAACTACGATTACCGGGCCAAATACACCAAAGGCGTCACGGAATACCTGGTGCCCGCGCCGCTTGATGCCACGGCC
>JAHIMN010000260.1 GCA_018896395.1 Verrucomicrobiota bacterium
ACGCCCGTAACTCCCAGCCGTTCCAAGCCCAGGCATGCACCGACAATATCAATGATGGCATCTACGGCGCCCACCTCATGGAAGTGCACCTTATCGGGAGTTGTCACATGCACATGCGCTTCCGCTTCCGCCAGGCGCTGGAACACCCGTAAGCTGGTCGCCTTAACCGCAGGCGGCAGATCACTATCCTCAATCAAGGTTTGAATGTCACGCAACCCGCGATACGGCGCATGGGTATGGGCATGTCCGGCCTCTGCATGGGCATGCTCATGGGAATCTATACGCACACGAACCCGCGTACCGTGCATGCCCCGGTCGCTGATGGAAGCGGCTTCAATCTCGAAAGGTCCAATCGGCAGACCGGCCAACTGGCGCTGCAAGTCTTCGCGACTGACGCCAAGATCCAAAAGGGCCGCCAGAATCATATCGCCGCTGGCGCCGCCCACGCTGTCGAAATGGAGGTGCTTCATGCCGCCGGTTCCCCCACCCGATTGATCAGCGCGGCGGCAACGCCGGCGCCGAAGCCATTGTCGATATTGACCACCGTTATTCCCGGCGCACAGGAATTGAGCATCGCCAGCAGGGCGGCCAAACCTTTAAAATTGACGCCGTACCCGATGCTCGTGGGAACGGCCACAATCGGGCGGTCTACCAGCCCGCCGACAACCGACGGCAAGGCGCCTTCCATGCCGGCGACGACAACGATGGCCCGGGAGCGCTGAAGAGTCTTTACATGGTTGAGAACCCGATGCAGGCCCGCCACGCCGACGTCATAGATTCGTTCCAGGCGCGCGCCCATGACTTCCGCCGTCAGGGCCGCTTCCTCGGCCACGGGAATATCGGAGGTGCCGGCACAGACGACAGCCACTTGCCCAACGGGGGGTCCAGGCTCAACCATCCGGAGGGTTATGGCTTTGGGCAATTCGTGATAAACCGCTTGGGCGTGCGCCTGGCGCACCACGGCATACTGTTCGGGCGTAGCGCGCGTGGCAAGCACATTTTGCCCACCAGCGACCAGCGCGGACATTATACAAACAATTTGATCGGCGGTTTTGCCGGGGCAGAAAATGACTTCTGCCAGGCCGCGCCGGCGCAGGCGGTCCAAGTCCACGCGAGCGAAACCAAGATTGGTTTCCCCATGCGCAGCCATGATATTTTCGGCATCCACTGCGGAGACCTCGCCCTTTGCCACCTGCTTAAGAAGTTTGCCGAGATTCATGTACACTCCGCTATAATACCGACATCCATCCCGTGATTTCACTCCGGCTCTGAATACATCGTTGTCGTGGCGGCTCTACGAGCCGCTATAAGCCGCTCGCAGAGCGACCGCTACTCTGGTGTCCAATCCGATAACAAGCAACTTTAATCATGACCTGCTTGCTTGCTTGTGGTATACATAGCGGCATAAATCAAGACGCCGCGTGCGGCTTGCCACGCTTCCGGCGTGGTCACGCGGCCTACAGCAAATGCTCGATATTTATTGCAGGCCGGGTCCACTGCCCCGGTGTCATTGGGAGCCGTAGCAGCGATTGTTCCGAATGCCCCGGTCAAAGTCAATATGGAAAATGAACCGACATTCACCATTCATGGCGCCCGCGGCACTACGGCGGTCTCTGGCCGTACGTTCAACCGGTACGGCGGCGAAACGACCTGCTTTAGTTTGGCCACCCGGCAGGGGATTCTGATTGTTGACGCCGGCACGGGAATTATCGCGCTGGGCGATCAGTTAATGCGCCAGAGCGACCTCCCGCCCATTACGATTATGTTCACCCATTTTCACCTGGACCATGTGATCGGCTTGCCCCTTTTCAAACCCCTCTACCGGCAGGGTGCTTCGATCACGCTCATGGCCGACCCGCACCGGAAAGAGAATTGGCCGGATTGTTTGCGGACGCTCGTCGCTCCACCGTTTTGGCCGCTGGACCTGCGGCACTTCGGCGCCGCCATCCGATTTCAGCCTCTCCCCCGGCGAAACCGCCGCATGCGAGCATACGGCGTCGAGATCGCCTGGCATCCGCTTCGGCATCCCCAGCAATGCCAGGCCTATCGCTTTAGCATCCAAAAACGTTCCTTCGTCATTGCCACCGATCACGAACTCGACGCTGATGTCACGGACGGGATCTTTACGAATTTTTGCCGCGGGGCATCTGTGCTGATTGCCGACGCGCAATATACCCCGGCCGAATATTCCACACAGCGCAGCTGGGGGCACGGCACTTGGGCCGCTTGTGCCCGCCTGGCCGCCACGGCGGGCGTGGGCAAGTTGATCCTGACCCATCACGACCGCCGCCGGACAGACATGCAGATTGACCGCCTGGTTCGCCAAGCGCGGCGTATATTTCCCGCCACGCG
>JAHIMN010000261.1 GCA_018896395.1 Verrucomicrobiota bacterium
ACCTACGATGGATTTGAACGGTTTACCCAGACATTAGATGCAACCAATCCCAATCTCGTCCTGCTCATGGAAGGTACCAACGACCACGTGGATAACGTCCCATTCGATCAAATCGAGGAAAACCTGAGCAACATGATCCGAATCGCCCTGGCCCGCGGCATCCCGGTAATCATCGCCACCATTCCCCCGGTCATTTCAAACGAATATTATAACCGCAGCGCCCAGATGGCGAGGATTGTGGCCTTCAACCCGCGCATTTACGCCATCGCCGCCGATTTCAATATCCCTGTGGCACCGGTGTTCGAGGCCATCACCGCCGTTCCCGGCTGGGAATCCCGCCTGATGAATCAGCCCTCCGCCAACCATCCCAACGACGCCGGCTACCAAGTCGTGCGTAACGCCTTCTACACGCCCGTTTCCGCCGGCCTGAATGCCGGGCAGTATTAAATCCAAGCATCACAACGCCCATGGAGGATAGTCTCATGACACCCCGCGAATTATACGACCGAACACTCCGGATGATCCAACCTGTCTCGCCGGCTTGGATCGAAAAAGCCTACCAGCGGTTGGATTCCCTGACCAAGCCACGGCGCAGTCTGGGCTACTTGGAAGAGCTCGCGGCGCGCCTGGTGGCCGTGCTACAGCAGGCCCAGCCGAAAATTGAAGGCAAGCGGGTGTTTGTGTTCGTCGGGGACCACAAGGTCGTGGCGGAGGGCGTCAGCGCCTACCCCTCATCGGTCACAACCCTGATGGTGAAAAATTTCGTCGGCGGCGGCGCGGCCATCAACGTGCTGGCGCGGCGCGCCGGAGCCGAGGTGGAAGTGATTGATATCGGCATGGCCGAGGACCCGGGTAAGCTGAAGGGCCTGCTCCGCCTGAACGTCAAGCGCGGCGCCGACAATATTGCCCACGGAGCGGCCATGTCCGTAGATGAGGCCGTGCAGGCAGTCGTCGTGGGCATTGAACGCGCCAACCAGGCCACGGACAGTCACGTAACCCTGATGGCCACTGGCGAAATGGGCATCGGCAACACGACTCCGGCGACGGCGCTCCTGTCCGTCCTGCTCGACCTGCCGGCGAGCGACCTGGTTGGCCCAGGCACGGGACTCGACGCCGGGGGAATAACACGCAAGCGGCAGATCGTGGAAAAGGCCATGGCCGTCAATCGGGCACGCCGCACGGACCCGCTTGCGGTGCTGGCGGCTTTGGGCGGCCTGGAAATCGCGGGCATTTGCGGTCTGTGCCTGGGCGCGGCCGCGCGGGCGCGGCCGGTGGTGGTTGATGGCTTTATCTCCAGTGCCGGCGCGCTGGTCGCCATGCGCCTGTGCCCGGCCGTGAAGGATTACCTGTTCTTCGCGCACATGAGCGCCGAACCGGGGCACCGTAAATTTTTCGAAAAGGAATGTTTGCGGCCGATCGTCAGCCTGGATATGCGCCTGGGCGAGGGCACGGGCGCGGCAATCGCCATGCAAATCATGGAAGACGCGCTGGCCATCTATAACGAAATGGCAACCTTCGAGCAGGCCGGCATTGCACCGGGCGCCTGAAGCAATGCAGAATGAAGAAGGCAGAATGCAGAAACGATATCCGATCTCCATGGCCTTATATGATTTTATTTCTGCATTCTTAATTCTGCATTCTGCATTGACGATAACATTACGTTGAAGTGGAAAGCACAACGATGATACGTGGCTTCATTACCGCCATGCGGACGTTGACGATCCTGCCCATGCCGGGCAAGGACGCGGAGCGGGTGGCTAATGCCCTGTATTACTTTCCGCTGGTGGGCGCGCTCATTGGCGGGCTGGTAACCCTGGTAGTCTGGTTGCTGGGCGACGTATTGGCCTGGCCCGTGGGCGCCGGCGTGGCCGGCGTGTTTGTGTCCGCATGGGTCACACGCGGCCTGCACTTAGACGGCCTGAGCGACACGGTGGATGGCTTCTATGGCGCCGCCACCCGCGAACGCCGGCTGGAAATCATGAAAGACCATCACGTCGGCGCGTTCGGCGTCGTGGCCATCGTTCTCGTGTTGCTGATGAAATCTGCGGCACTCTCCCAGCTGGCGATATACGGACAATGGGTTTGGATTCCGGTTCCTTTCATTCTCGCGCGCCTGATCCAGGTTCTGCTGGCCGTGACGCTCCCCTACGCCCGCAACGAAGGCGGCAAAGCGGAAGCGTTTGTTAAACAAGCGGGCGCGTCGCATTTTATCGTCGCCAGCACAGGCGCGCTGGTCTTGTGCGGATTACTGATCCAACTCAGCGGACTGGCCTTGTTTGTGTTCACGTTTATCATCGGATATTTGTTGGCCCAATGGATGAAACGCGCCTTCGGCGGCGTCACGGGCGACCTGTTGGGATTTTCCAATGAGCTGATCGAGTGCATCCTCCTGTTCGCCATCGCCGCGATTATACCTTGCCTGGGGCTTATGGAGTGACAACCCAGGCCCTGGGCGCCCTTACGAATTGGCGGCCATGACGCGATCAATCGTTTCCCGGAATAACGGCAGGCCCGAGGCGGGAATAATTATGGCATCCCGATGACCGCCAACCTCTTCCGTAACCTTCAGGAAGCGACCATTGGCATTTTCCTTGAAGTCGAAAAAGAATTGCTTGCGTTCGATCTGCACGCGTTCGCTGAGTAGTTGCGTTTCCACCCCTGATCCTCCCCGTTTTGAGTTAATAAGTGCTTTATAATTTAACCGGCCGCCTCATCAAAATCAACCAAAAGATTCGCCTCCCGCCGTTTTTAAGGTCGTGGAAGGGTGCTTGACTTTAAGCCGGCGTTTTTGCTATTATAAGGGACAGTTAAAGCAGGCATTTTTGACCCGAGTTGCTATAAGGATTTGAATTAACCTTTTTTCGCCAGATAAATAGTTTGGCAATTAACGCACAGTATTGCGTTCTACCAATGCATGGGAAAACCAACAAAACCAGGAGAGTTATGAAAACATCAAGAATGGTGCGAATCGGCGGGGCGTGGTGGTTGTCTGTGCTTTTCCTGCTGGCAACCGCGGTAACCGTAAAAGCTGTAACTTCCGGTGATTACGTCTACACGATAAACCCCAATGGTACGATCAGAATCGACGAGTACACCAACACCGCCTATGTCGGTGCTCTGCCCATCCTGGGCACCATAGATGGCAAGACCGTCGTCGGCATCGCGCGCTATGCGTTCTCTTCCTGCGCCAGCCTGACCGGCGTCACGATCCCCGACAGCGTCCTCTACCTCGAAGAATATGTGTTCAATGAATGCACCAGCCTGGCCGGGGTCACGATCGGGGCCGGCGTCAACAGCATCGGGTTCAGGGTGTTCAATTACTGCACCAACCTGACCGCAATCACGGTGGATGCGGGCAACTCCTCCTACAGCAGTTTGGCCGGGGTCTTGTTCAACAAGAGCCAGGCTACGCTCGTCCAATGCCCGGAGGGCAGAGCCGGAACCTACACGATTCCCAACAGCGTCACCAACATCGGAAAGGAGGCGTTCGCTTCCTGCACCCGCCTGACCAGCATCACGATCGGCAGCAGTGTCATCAGCATCGGGGAAGCTGCGTTCTGGGGCTGCACCAGCCTGACCAGTGCCACAATCCCCAACAGCGTCACCAGCATCGGAATGGATGCGTTCTGGAGTTGCACCAGCCTGACCAGTGCCACAATCCCCAACAGCGTCACCAGCATCGGGAACTCTGCGTTTTATGAATGCACCGGCCTGACCAGCATCACGATTCCCAACAGCGTCACCAACATCGGGGACGGCGCGTTCTATTGGTGTACCGGCCTGACGGGCGTCACGATCCCCGCCAGTGTCACCAACATCGGGGATGATGGG
>JAHIMN010000262.1 GCA_018896395.1 Verrucomicrobiota bacterium
CGGTTTTGGAGTTCACGGTGGAGCGAATTGAAGCGGAAATCAGCCCGCCTCCACAACCCTGGCCGACGCTCGGGCAGGCTGTGAACCGCTGAACCGTGAACCATGCCTGTCCGGCTATTCCACCTTGAGGACGCTGTTAAGCGTCCCGTAGGTGTTGCGGACCCAGTTGCGGCATTCGGGATCCACAACCCAGTTGCCGTTGATTACGAACTTGTACTCATGTTCCCCCTTGGGGAGCATCAGGGTGATTGTGTAGGTGCCGGTGCCGCGGATGTCTTTCATCGGATGCCGCTTGACATCCCACTGGTTAAACGTACCCGCGAGCGATACCGTGTTCTTCGGACTGGCCGTAACCTGGAACGTCACGCGTTTGGCGGCAAGGGCGGTTTGCATGGCTTTTCTCATGGATATCCTCCTTTTTGATTGACAAACTCGGTGTTTTCAACAGGGCTGACTTCCCGGTGGTGCTTCCTCGTGAGGAAGACACAAATCAGATGCGTGTTATGTTATATTAATTGGTTTATTATAAGCCCTGTTGTCTTATCTGCAAGCTTTTTTTACCCCCATTTTCCATTGACAGCCGGGCCGGATGTGCTTGAATTATCGGACGTTTGGGCATGGTTCAACAGTTCACGGTTAGTGACGCGCGGCGCGTCACAGGGAGGTTTATGGCGCGTGGCGCGCCATTCACGGTTGGGAAATTCGTTAGAAAAATCGGCTCGCCTGGGCGAAGCACTCTCGCCTGGGCGTAGCCTGGTCGGCGGAGCCTGGCAACCGTTGAACAGTGAACCGCTGAACCGTTAAACCATGCCCTCCGTATCATATCTCGCAATCGGTGTGTCCTATGAAAACAAAACGCAAGATCAGCGCCGCCCTGCTCAAGGAACAGGCGTTTCTGGAATCGCTCGCGCGCCGCTGTCCGCAGGATGTGGACGTGCTCAAGACGTTGGGCGATCTGTACACACGAACCGGCTGTTATGAGGATGGGCTGAAAATAGACCTGGAATTGACCCGGCTGTGTCCCCGTGAACCGCTGGTTTGGTATAACCTGGCCTGCAGTTGCGCCTTGCTTGACCGGACCGACGAGGCGTTAGCGTCCCTGGAGCGAGCCATTGTCCTGGGCTATCGGGATGTGCGTTGGATTCGTGAGGACCGGGACCTGAACTCGCTCAAGAAGGACCAGCGCTTCATCTCCCTGCTACAGCACCTTGTGCCGTGATCACTTTACTTATCCGCCGCGTCATCCTCCGGGGCTGGCGTGCCCTCGGGCTTGGCCGGTTGGGCCTGAGTCGGGGTGTCTTGGGTTTTCGGTGCGCTTGTCATTAGCTCGGCGATGACGCGGAACCCGATACGCGAAGATGTGTAATCCGCCGTGTAACTGCTCCGCCGTGAAATTTTAAGGAACAGGGGCGCGCAGTCCGACCATGCGGCGCCCTTCAGCACCCGGGTTTTGCCTTCCGTATCATCGGCGTCATTGCACCATTCCCACACGTTACCGCCGACCCCGCACAGGCCCCAGGCATTCGCGCCGCTTTTCTTCACCGGGCAGGACACACGGTAGCCGTCATTGTGATCCAGTTTCTGACCCGGCTCCGGGTTTTCGATGCCAAAGTAATTCCAGTCGCGCGGAACGGGCCCATCGCCCCAGGGATATTCCACCGACTTGCCGCAGGCGGCCACCGTTTCCCATTCCTGTTCGGTCGGCAGTCGGAACCGCCACTGACTGCCACCGAAGGTTTTAGTCATCCACATGCAGAAGTTGTTCGCGTCGTTCCAGCTCACGGCAACCGCCGGCTGGTCGTCCTTGTTGAGCGTCAACTTCCGGTGTTCACCGCTGGTATGCGCCGACTTGAAACAGCGGTACTCTTTGTTGCTGACCTCGTATTTGCCGACGTAGCGCTTCAACGCCGGGATATAGATAAACCGGATCTTGGTTTTGGGCCCGAGTGCCATGACCAAGTCTTTCACGTCGCTGATCGGCTTGCTGCAACCCGCCAATCCCGCCATCAGGCCTGCCACCAGGCACCATCCTCCGATCCACATCCATGCGCGTTTATGCATTGCTTACTCCTCATGCCAGAAACAGGCTGTAGGCCGAAGTCTTCAGTCTACAGCCATACGGGCGGAAAGGGTCCGCGCCCCGAAGTATGCGCTGCGCTTAACTTCAGGGCGCGCCGTCAGGTATTCTGAATCTGGATACGGGCCGTCGCGTTCTTCAGCGCTTCGTTGCTGACGCTTAGATCGGCCGGCTTGATGCCCGCCGGCACGCCCCCGAGCAGCTTGATCAGAGCGTCCTGGAACAATTCGGGATTGCTGTTTGTGACCTGGAATGCCTCAACCTTGTCCGGTAATATCAACTGGGATTTCAGGTGATTGCCCTGCGAAAGAATGACGAAGGGCTTGGTGCAGTTTGGACAGCGGCCGCGCTTGGCGATGTCCGTATCCCTCAGCCAGAGCTTCTGGCCGCACGAGGGGCAACTGATCTTGAAGTCCACTTCGCCCTTGTCGCGCAACATGAAAATGGCCACGGGGATGCCGAGCGAGTCCGGAAGGGAACGGTAAATGTTCTTAATCTTTTCCAGGGATAGCACATCAAGGAAACGGACCACGATGGCGATGGCGTCAGCCTTGGCCATGTGCTCCGCGAACGTCGGATCCTGGCTCGGATCACCCGCAACGATTTCAAAAGTTACCAGAAAATCACTGATGGCCACCTCGGTCTTCGGCTCGGCGGTGAAAGAGCTCATAAATTCTTCAGCCAGCTCGCGGTAAATTGACAGGATCAATATATTGGCCTTTTCCCCAGCTTTCA
>JAHIMN010000263.1 GCA_018896395.1 Verrucomicrobiota bacterium
CGAGCGCGCAAAACGATTCGGGAAATAAAACAAACAGAAAGGAAGAAAAATCATGAAATCAGTTGAACAGTTAATGAAGGAACAGGCCGAAGTTGTGACCGAAATCGCAGAGGCAAAGAAGGCCGTTGCCGAAATTGAAGCAGCCGGCGACACGACCGCAAAAGGTCTTGACGCGCACGGGCGCGCCACGTCACGGCTTGCGATCCTGGAGCGCCGCCAGGGCGAAATCGAAGCGGCGATCATGCCGGCCAAGCGGGCAGAGGCAAGCGCAAGGGTTGAAAAGTTGCAGGCGGACTACAACGCCGCTTTCGCCAATCGCGAGAAAATCATGGCTGAATGCCGTGAAAAAATCGAGGCATGGTACGACTATCCGGGAGGACTGGGTCCGCTAACCCGAGCGCTGGCAAATGCAAAACCTGTCCGCGAAGCCAACATTGCGGCGATGACGCTGAACGATCAACTGATGGGCGCGCAAACGCATCTACGGGCATTGAAATAATTTCCGCGCGCGAGGTGCACGCAAAGTTTCAACGGAGCTCTGGTCCCTGTCAAAAATGCACCAGGCCAGAAACGAGTGCAGCGCTCCTTTTCACGCCGCGCCAGCCGGCGACTGCACAAGCTGGCAGATTTTACCATGTAATCGAAAGGAAAAAAACATGACGACGAAAGCCGAATTGAGAGAATGTCGGAGGCAATGCCTGGATGAAATTTATATGGCGAAATATGAGTTTGCCAAGACGCTACGCTATGTATTGCCCGGCGCGCCCGCAAAGACGCTCGAAGCTATGGCCGCACTTGCTCCAGACGTGGCAAAAGAAATCCGGCATTGGGAACGCAAGCGCCGCCACTATGGCCGGCTCTTAATGAAACCGCGCGCCCGAAAAACTTGACCAATGCAAAAGCCGATTTTCCGCCATGCCAGGTCAAGGGCCGATTGGTTTTGACGCGCCACGGGCGATCATAGGGCATGTTTTTTCCGCCGGTTAAGTCAAAAACGGGAAAAATGAGATATTGACATGAAAACCAGAATGCCGATAACGCGCCAGAGCGTGACGCACAAGGCCGTCATCCATGCGGCAGAAGGCCGGATCAAGTTTTTCATCGTGGTGGGCATTTACGAGAACGGCCTGCCCGGCGAGCTTTTTATCACATGCGACGAAACCGGGAGCACGCTGGACGGATTCGCAGATTCCTGGGCGATTGCCATATCCATGCTGTTGCAGACCGGCACGACGCTGGCCCAGCTTGTGGAAAAATTCGCATACCAAGGATTTGAACCGTCAGGGCTGACCGATTGCCCCGAGGTACGGCACGCCCGATCCCCGGTGGATTATTGCGTTCGATGGATGGAGGCCGAATTCGGGACGCATACCGGAGAAAATCCGTCATGAAGGTTTTACGGCCACTCAAAGCAATGCGGATGAAGTGTCTTGATTGCTGTTGTGGGCAGGTTGTCGAGGTCCGGCTTTGCAAGGCCAAGGATTGCACGCTATGGCCCTACCGCATGGGCAAACGCCCGGAGGCAGGCGAAGACACGGAAAGCGCGGGTTACGTCGAAAAACCTAACGGCTGAGGGGGTTTATTGAATTCCTGGGCATTGTAGAGGCATAATGACAACCACACTCCCACCGCTCCCGGCATTGCGACACCTGGGCGACCTGGCGGACCGACTGCCGACCGTAGTTATTGATACCCGAGAGCAGGAGCCCTTGCCGATCCGCCGGCTGCCGGTCATCCGGGCCGGGTTGTATTCCGGCGATTATTCCGTTGCGGGCCTGGAGGTTGTTTTCGCGGTAGAACGCAAGCGCATTGACGACCTGGTGGGGTGCTGCGCCGGATCAAACCGGGAACGCTTTGAACATGAGCTCCACAGATTGCGCGGCATGAAATTCAAACGCCTATTGATCATAGGCACCAGGTCCGAGATCGAACGCGGGGAATACCGGAGCAAGATCACCCCGGCGTCAGTCCTGGGCACCCTGGCCGCGTTTGAGATCCGCTATGACATCCCGGTTGTCTGGGCCAGCACGCCGGATGAAGGCGCCGCGCTTGTCGAACGCTGGGCCTGGTATTTCGCCAGGGAGCACGTCGAACAGGTGAACGGGCTATTCCGAAAAGCCGCCATACCAACGCCCGCGACCGCGTGAGATCGTTGCCCCTGGGCGATCCTGGCCGGTGTTTTTTTCATCCCGTGACCGATAATCACGGTTTTTCTATTATCTGGACATTACCAACTTGCGCGGGAAGGCGGCGACCGTCAGGCCCAGCGCCATGATCCCCGCCAGCGCCATTAACGCCGTCAGGATTGCCACTCCCAGCGCCTATCGCCCCCGGGCCATACCTTGACACCACCGGCGGGAGATAGGGCTTTTTTGCGGTCATAATACACATGCTACGCATTTTGCTATCAGGTGTCCGGGCAAGGATTCTAAAGTCAGACGAAAGAAGTCAAGCGGTAGGATTTACAGTTGATTGCAGGTGATCAAAAATCAGCAAACGCATTTTTTTGCGACTTTTTTGAGGATAAAATTGAATCGTTTTTCAGACATAACCCGTTGATTTTTTCTGCTACACCCCCTGCTACTTGTCAAACCTATTCACAGCCGTTTATGTCGTAGCAAACCCCTTATTTAACGGGGTTTATGATAGTTTTTCACGATTACAAATCACCTGCTCTGCCGACTGAGCTAAGCTGGCCGAGACAAGAGCTGTGCCGGTTGCACGCGACAGACGGAAGCAAGGTTACAATCTTCGGGAGGGGCAAGCAATCTCAATTTAAGTCGCCGCGCGAACGGCGGTGGACCGGGCAACGATCAAGAGGCGCAGCCAATGTTCGGGATGAATAACGCGCGGCACACAGATAATGCCCAGCGCTTCCGGCCAGCGCATTTGCTTCGGATCCTGGCCAAGAATGACAATCCCGAGTCGGGGGCATAATTCACGCAGAGCTTTCAGCAGATTGTGCGCGTCCTCGCCCATGATGTTTTTTTCCATGACCAGGACATCCAATTCCCGGTTTCGTTCCACACTGGCGAGAATCGAAACGACATTCGCTTTGCGATCAATCCGGGCGCCGATACTCAACAGTTTTGTTTCGAGCATATCCAGCTCGTGACCCGGCCCGGCCAGCATGACCCGCCACCGCGCCAGCAAGTCTGTGATTTGGTCAGCGGAAAGCCGACCAGCCGGCTCCATATCCGACCGCGTATCCAAATGCGGCAGGCAGACGCGGTAGACACATAACCCGCCCGCGGCCGAAAGCTGATCCAGATGACCATGCGCCTCTTCCACGATCGTCCTGACCACCGAATAAATGACGCCACCCTCATCGGCCACCGGCGCCACCTGTTGTGTCGGCAAGGCAAACTCCGTCGGTGGGGCCGATTCTCCGGAAATCAAAATGACGGCCGCATACTGGTCGCCGACATCCAGCAGGGGGCCCTGCCCCGGCCGGTTCAGGGAAATCGTCACCGTGCCGGGGCGCGACTGCGCATCGGCCGCCAGAAGGCCCAGGTTCAGGACCACCTGTTCAACCTGGGCTGGCGCCAGCGGCACGGCTGAATACGAACCCTGGATCGTCGGCTTCACGGTCCATTCGGGGGAGAGCGCAATGCGCAGTAAGGCGGAGGCCTCCGCCACATTGCCGGCCAGGTTTTCGCTGGGCCTGCCTTCCGCCCCGGAGCGGCTCAATTCCAACAACTGGCGGGACAGCACCACGCCCTTCTGCGTTTCTTCGGCAATGACCGTCAATGACCGTTTCAGGTTCTCCGGATCCATGCCAAAGCGCTGAAGGAGCGTGGCATGTCCGGAAATCGCGCACAGGATATTGTTAAAATCGTGGGCCACCCCTGCCGCAAGCCGCCCGATAATCTGAAGCTGGGCAATCTGGCGTTTGCGGATTTCCTGGGAATGATGGGCAGTGATATCGCTGATCAGAATCAACATCAAACCTTCCGAGGGCTGGGAACGGAAGCGCAGGGTGCGCAGACCGTGGCTATAAACGCAATCCTTTTCAATTTCACGAGACTGAAACGGATCCAGGAGCTGATGCATGTCTTGTTCCGTCAAGCAGGCAAAAACGTCGCAGAGCATGACCGTCTTACGGGATGGTAGGGCATGCGGGACCAACTGCCGGGCCGCCGGATTGGATCCCCGCACATGGCCCTTGCCGTCAATGGCCAATAAGCCATCGCTCAGGTAATCCATGGTATCCACGAACCGGCCAATCCGGCGGCGGCCTTCGATTTCGGCGGTTGACCGGATGGCCCACAAGCCCAGGGCGCCGGCCAGAAACATGCATCCCATCGTCAGCGCCCAGATGGCAATGCTCAGTTGCTTAATCGTCTCGGCGGCAGTTTGCTCCGCAATCTGATCCTGGAGGTAGGAAATAATTGTTATGGAGGCCACGGCAACGATCGCAAACAGGATGATAATCAGAACGGCATAGCGCCACGCGCTTTTGGGAAGGAAGGTCATGAGAAAAGGCAATTACTCAGTGTTCAGTGTTCAGGGTTCAGGGTTCAGGAAATTCATGAGAGGAGGCGCCATAATCCTCGCCACTACTCATGTTGTCATCCAGAGCGAAGCGAAGGATCTCGACCCCGGCTGACCGGTCTTGAGATTCCTCGCTACGCTCGGAATGACAAACGGCTAAACATGCTACATTACTTATGCCGCTGTGTATGAAATACTCGTCTTGCAGTTACCGCATCATCACTGGTTCGCCGGCGTTGTCGCTGCCGGAACGGGCGTCGCGGCCGGAGCATTGGAAGCCGAGGCCTGCTGGCCCATGCCCGCCGCGGGCGTAGCCGCGTTGGTGCCGATCGTCACGCCGGCTACCGTATTGGAAGGGACCGCCTTAACAGCGGTCAACGGTATCTTTTCATATTTATCTATGGTTAGCTGGGCCACGGCTTCCAGGCCGGTCAGCGGCTTGCTGTCGTCCAGGATCGTGGGCGTAATTAAAATGATCAGGTTGTTTTTTAACACCACATCTTCGGTATGCCGGAACAAGAGGCCCAATAGCGGAATATCGCCCAGGATCGGCACTTTCTTCTCAACCTTGGATGTCGTGTTTTCCATCAGGCCGCCGATGGCAACCGTATGGCCGCTGGGCACGTTGACGCGCGTCGTCAATTCGCGCGAAGCGACAATCGGATAGGTTTTGCCGGTTTGTGGGTTTATAACATTGTCTTCTTTGGTGGCTGTTCCCGGCCGGACCGTCAATCGGACGGTATTGTGCACAAAATCAATCTCGGGAATGACCCACAGGGTCAGACCCAGATCGACAATTTCTTTTTCACCGTCCGTATACGTGTATTGTCCGCCTAACTGAGTAGGAGGTATTACGATTGTCGGCAACACCGGGTATTTTTGGCCCACATGGATTTTGGCTTCCATGCGATTGCCAACCACGATCTGCGGATGCGAAATCATCTCCGCATTGCTGTTTTTTTCCAAGGCACTAAGAAAAAGAGATACCTGGTCAACATTCAAAAATGCGGTGGCGGTGCGGGTTTGCGTTATCGTGTCCAGGATGGTGTCGATACGCTTGTCTTCTATATTCCGTTCCTGACCAATTTTATCGGTAATCTTCCGCGTGGGCTCGTTCACAATTGGCTGGCCATTGATATCATAATCTTTATTGATATCATCCTGGTAACTGCGCTTATCATATTGGTCGAACTTGCTTGTTTTCTCGTTGTCCACGGAATGCTCATCGTCGTAGTTCCATATCACATCCCTAAGCCCCGCCTGCGCGCCAAAGCTGTCCAGCATCCCCCAGTCGACCCCTAATTTTTTAATGTCACCGGAGGTCACGTTAATGATGCGGGCCTCAATGAACACCTGCGGCTCACGTTTATCCAGCACCCTAATCAGCGCCTCGACCTTATCCACATATTCCTTGATATCCGTGATGACAATGGCCGTCGTGATACTCGGGTTTTGAATGGTCAAGGCGTCTATGGTTGGCGCAGATTTCAGACTGATCTTATCCTGTTGCGCACTCTGGCTGGTGGTAATGCAACCCCGCGGCGACAGGACTTTGAACAATTTGATCTGTTCCACCAGGTCCACGGCGTTCAGGTATCTCGGGACGATGGTCCGGGTCACCAACGGTTTGGTGGCCTCGATTTCCTGGAGCTTTTTGGGATACATTTCAGAGGTGACGACCATGAGAATGCCGGACGGGTCTTCGATCATGGAGAGGTTCACTGAGCCCAGGGCCAGGTTCAGCGCCGATTTCCACTCCACGTTCTTCAGGTTGGCGGTAATAAACATGTTGGTGAACGAGCCGGCCATGATGATATTGGCGCCTGAAATCTGAGCGAACATGTTCACCACGTCCTGCACGGGCACATTATCAAACGCCACGGTTATCAGGCTCGTGCCGGCGGCGGCACCGGCGCCGGTGCTGTCACCATTTGTTTCCACGGATTCCGGCACCGCGCCGGTTTTAGAGGTAATCGAAATTTCCACCACGCCAGCGGCGCTTCCATTTTTCCCGTTGGCAGGCGGCGCTTCCGGGACAGCGGGCACTGATAATCGTTCTTCGTTCGCCGTTCCTTGTTCTTCGTTCTCCGTTTCCACCGCGGCCGATTCTTCGTTTTCCGCGTTACGCTCGACGCTCGACGCTTCACGCTCAACGCGCCTTCCCGTCGTCTGGTCCTCCTGAGCCAACAAAAAGATGGCGACAAACGAAAAAACAACGCCGGCGATAAGCACGGGCATAACCGCTGAAACTTTTCTCATGATGGTCCCTTGAATTAGGCCGCCAAAGGCGGCAACTGTTTCATGTGGGAGGCGCACTACCTGCCCGCAGTGCTACGCACAGCGTTGCAGGCGGGTGTGCGGCGACGGTCGCGGCGCGTAGCGCCCCTCCTACCAAATTTGAAATTCCTATACATCAAGGCGGCTGTTGGCCGCAACTAATACATATTACCCGCGAATCTTTATGGCGCCTGGGTAATCGTGGCGGAGGCCGTCCGGCCTTCGGCATCAATCACCGTTATGACATTCTGGCCATAGGCGCCGGACACGGCCGTATACGCCGCCACGTAACTGGAGCTTGCGGAATAAGAAACGGTACCCAGCGCAGTATTTCCGGAAGTCCAGGAATAAGGGGGCGCACCGCCGGCCACGGCAAGCGACACATTCAACGCTCCGTCTTCAAGCAACGCTGAAGCCGGGTAAATGGTCATGTCATCCGTCACCGGAGAAATATGCGCTACCGCGTAATGGCCACTGTCATCCTGAACAATCACGTCGTTGTTGCCCACCTGCAGGCAGGTGTACAGGGCTTGATTAGCGCCATTGGACTCGATCTTCCCATCGGCAGAATCGGATACCCCCCAGTGATAAGCGCCATTCCCGCCGCCGGCTGTGAAGGCGATCGTCTGGCCGATAATACTGGCGGTAGCTTGGGCAGGGGTGATTGTTAGGACGGGAGGCAGGGGCGTATCCCGGGACGCTGACGTATATGGATGGGCTGCTATATAAGCATCCACCCCACTGCTGTCCTCTTCGGTTGTGCCCTCACACCCGCTAAAAACCAGAAGCACAGCCAGGCAGACAACCGATAGACTGCCCAACAATCCCGATCGCCATATCTTCATAGTCCCCTCCTGCTATACGATTGCTTGCTTAAAGTTAATGAATTCCGGCTATTATATCAAGGATAAAAAGATAAATATTCGGGTTATCAGGTTCACAGTTCACGGTTCACGGTTGGTCGCCTTGCGCCCCGCCTCGTTAGAGGTCAGAAAACGCTCCACGCTCTACGTGTAGCTTCTACTCCCTCGGCTCAATCTCAATCCGTTTCAGCGAAATGGCACGGATAACAAACATAACCGTCTGCCCATCCACCGTGACGCCAACCTCATCGCCGGCACGAACGATGGCTCCGTTAATATTAGCTACATACGTATTCCCGCGCTTAACAATCCCTCTAACTCGTAACAGGGATTTGGCTTTAGCCTTTAGATCAATACTGGGCGGCGGAACATTGGAAACTACCGACCCAACGTCCGCAGGCGCCTGCCATTCCGACATGGGCGGACGATACCCAATAGGACTGAAGGGGTCCCTTAACGTAAGAGCATAATCCGCCTCGTTCTCAACGACCCGGGTAAGCTCGGTAGGCGCCGCAACACCTGCTCCGGGTTGCGGGGCGGCTTCGGCGGCATGCGGGGCGGCTTCGGCGGCATGCGGGGCGGCTTCGGCGGCATGCGGGGCGGCGTCGGCGGCATGCGGGGCGGCGCCGGCGGCAAGCCATGCGCTCCCCAGCAAACTGACAACGACATATGGTATTAAGGAATTCATAAGAGTTGTTTTTTTGAAATTAGGCCTTCGGCAACTATTTCATGTGGGAGGCGCACTACCTGCCCGCAGTGCTACGCACAGCGTTGCAGGCGGGTGTGCGGCGAAGGTCGCGGCGCGTAGCGCCCCTCCTACCAACATCGAAAATTCCTATCTTTTTGGACCCGGAATTAGCGTCGGCGCCTTTTGTTCCGGTTCCATTAAAAATACCGGGCGCTTATCGGGGTTGGCCCAGATCAGCCAGGCCACCACGAAACTGACGTTGTGGATAGCCGGGCTACCATCCTGGGGCACAATGTTGAGCGCCGCCACGGATACCAGGGGGTTGCGCTTCTGGATAGTATGGAAGTAACGGGCCAGATCGTTAATCCCCGCCTGCCCCACCACGCGCACGCGATAGATCTTGAATAGACTATTCCAACCGGCGACGTCAAGCATATCATGTTCCACCACACTGGTGATCTGCATATTCAACCCCGCACAGCAGGAGCGAATCTGCTGTTCCCTGCCCAGCAGGTAATTGCCGAGTACAGGCAACGGCATATTCGTCGCTAAAGCGTGGATATCGGCGCGGGTCTGATTCAGATTTCGCTGGAGTTCCGCTCCCCTCCCAATCACTTCCCTGGCTTTATCCAACTGCTCCCGCAAAACAAGTGTATTTTCGCGGTTATCCTTCACGGAACCGACCATGGGCACCACGACGAACTGAATGATCACAAAGAAGACGATGGCGCCACCAATCGCGCCCATACCCCATTGCTGCATTTGTTTTTTCGTCAGGGACATGGGTGCCTTCAGTAATCAGAGGTCAGATGTCAGCATGAAAACCTTCATGCAAAATGATTGTAAGATTTTGATTTCTAGCCTCTGTTTTGAAAATGTAGCCACGGATTGAACACAGACTCCTCCAAAAACAGCCGACGCAAAGTCGGCTCTGCATATTTTCATGGTTTCAGGATGAGCATTCTTGGTTCACGACCTACTGTTCTCTGACTTCTGACATCTGACTTCTGATCTCGTTCATTTGGGCTTTGACGCCGGACTAACCGGCTGAACCAAGAGCCGCGGTTTTAACATGCACTCGATATCAAAAACACGACCACCCTGCTCATCAAGCGCTTCCGAAGCGGCAAAGCGTTTCACCTCGATCTGCGCCATGATATCCGGGAACGGCGGTTCGCTTTTAAGCGCCTGGTACAGAAGCTGGACATCGGCCGCCGGGCGTTCCCCGGCAACTTTGCCTTTCATGTAGATTCCGGCGGTCCGCCCAAACACGGTTCCCACCGCCTCCACTTTCTCGTTGAGAATCCACTGGGTCAGTTGAATGGTTCGCGGTACCGCGCTCTGTAACCCGCGCAGTAACCGATATGCATCCAGCCGCGAATCGCTCCACCCCTGGATGGCCGTCTTTAAGTCTTGAACATTTTTTAATTCCCTTTCGAGATTCAGGACCTTTTTATACTCGGGATCAATCTGGATCTTTTCCTGTTCGACGAGATTCCGGTCGCGCTTGGATGACTGGTAAGTAAAGATAAGAACCACAAACAAACCAAGCACAATAACAGGAATGATAAAGGCCGCCAGGCGAATGACAAACTTCTGGCTCACCGTACTGCCGCTACGGCGTTCGGTGTCGAGCATGAAATCCACTTGCAGATTCATCGTTCTTAAACCTCCAACCCGATCCGCGCGCAAACGCGCAGATCGGGAATGGTTAATGGTCTATGGCTAATGGTTAATGCGGCCGGATCGATCCAAAGTTGTCACGGGTTATTTACACCAGCGCAACGTATTTATTTAACGTCACGACGACAGAACTTACTACATTATTCCGTAGTGATTAAGTCATCATCCATTAACCATCACTCGTCGAGCATCACCCGCCCGGCCCAACCAGACCTTCTTCAGACATGGCCAGGGCGGCGCCCATGGCCGCGGCAAATTGTGACCGGCATTTTTCAAATTTTTGGGGTAGCGCGTCGGGCATTAATTTGACACCTTCAAATGGATGCCACGTGCCGGCATCCAATCCCAGGGCCACCTTGATTTCATTCAGCCAATCGCGCGAGACGCGCGGATCATCGGCCACATAGATCTTGGAAATATGGCAATTTTCGCGCCGCTCCACAAAATGCTTGGATATGACCAATTGTTTGATAAACGGATCGGCCAAATCCTTGGCCAGCTGGGAAATATCGAAGGACCGGTCCACCACAACATCCTGGGCTGTCTGGCGGTCAAACCCCATACTTTTCTCGATCCGATCCAGCAGGTTGAAATGGCCGAAATCAAATTTCCTGATCAGAATCAGCTCAAGTTTTTTAAAAAATGCGAAATACGTGATGCGGGAACCAAACTCAATGACCCCGATGGCTTCATCCTGCACGGTTTTGCCCGGCCCATGCAGAAAAGCGGACATAACTGCAAGGCCGCCCAATTCCACGGTAACGGGAACCGGAAGACCGGAAGGAAATATGGCACAGGCCGCCTGAACCTGGGATTCCGGAATGGCCACGGTCAGCAACCGCGTTTCGGAATGTGTCTGGCTGACAATCCGGTAGCCAAACCGGTAGGAGCCCTCTTCCACACCCATGTGTTCGCGGATCTGCTCCTCAACCTGACCTTCGAAGGCACCCGGCAAATTCAACAACTTGACGATGGAATTATATCCCGGGATGCAGATGGCGATGTAACGGGAGGCCATGTTCTTGGGTAGTTTAAAGGCCTTGACTTGAGCCTCGTCGCTGATGTCCACGGCGGGCAATATATCCGTAGCGCTCACAACAATTTCACTGCCGCCCAATTTCAAGCTAACACAGCGGACCGCAGCCGCATCAAAATCCACTACCACCAGATCCAGGGGCGGCTTGCGCTGGGTCTGGAACATTTTCCGGGCCGCCCAAAGCTGGTTAAAAATAGTCATCGGTTATTCTTCGATTTTGATGGCTTCGACCGGGCAATTATCAGCGGCTTCCCGGCAGGTATCCAGCGCATCTTCGGGCACGCTCTCGACGAGCAGCCTGGCGACGGCATCATCCATTTCAAATACCGCCGGACAGGTATCGACGCACAATCCACAGCCGGTGCATAAATCAAGGTCCACAATCGCCTTCATGAACGGTCTCCTGTTTAGGATTAATTTAAATCATTTTGTTTCCAATGACAAATCTAAAACAGAACCCACGCTTACCTCCGTCTCTGACGTCGCTTTTGCCGGCGTTGCGCCTCCTGCCGTTTTCCGATCGGCCGGCCTTTCGGAACGGGCGCACCGGCAATGCGGGCATCGTCCACGACGGCAAAATCAATCTGACGTTTGTCAAAATCAACGCGGGCGGGAAAAACACGCAGGCGATCGCCGAGGGTGAACGTCACCTTGCCGGCGCGCAGAACCTGGCGCCGTTCATCGTAATTGACAAACTCGCGGGACAAGGTTGAGACATGTACCAGTCCCTGGACCTGTAACTGGGTCAGTTCGACGAACAGGCCGAAATTTTTCGCGCGCACTACAATGGCATCATATACCTGCGGCTGTCTCCGGACAATTTGCTGTTCCAAAAACCGGTATTTCTTGATCTCCAGCAGGTTCTTTTCCGCCGTCTCCGCCACCTGCTCGGTCCGCGAGCAGGACAGGCTGAGGGCGGCCAGATCGCCATGCGCATAGGGACTGCGGCGCTGGGTGAGCAGAGCCTGTAGAATACGGTGCACCACCAGGTCCGGGTAGCGCCGAATGGGCGAGGTGAAGTGCGCGTAAAATTTTTTGGCCAGCCCGTAATGACCCAGCGTCTGGGGCGAATACAGGGCGCGCTTCATGCTTTTCAGCGTCGCCAGCTTGGCGTCATATTCGAACATGTGCCCCCGCACGGAGTTCAGGAAATCCGTGATGTTCTTGCGCTTGGAGAGATCGCCGGGATGGAAACCCATTTCCGTCAGTTGCGCCACCAGCATCTCCAGTTTTTCCGGCGTCGGCGGCTCGTGTACCCGATGCATGAGCTCAAACCCGCGCATGCTGAGTTCCCGGTCCACGGCCTCATTGGCGGCCACCATGCATTCCTCGATCAAGGAGTGCGAAATGTCATTCAGGTTCTGGCGAATATCCGCAATCATGCCGTCCGGCCCCATGATGACTTCATATTCCGGCATATCCAGATCCAGCGCAAACTGGGCAAAGCGCCGCTGACGCATCTGCTGGGCCAGCCGATGCACCCGGCTCAGCACGGCACGCTGATCAGGACTAACCTTGATCTCGGGGAGCGCGCCGGGACCTTCCGCCTGCAGAAGCGCGAGGGCTTGCTCATAGGTCAACCGCAATCGCGAGCGGATCAGGCTCTTGCAAAACTCGGCATGGACCGGCACACCGTCTTCACCAAACGTGATCAAGACCGAAAATGCCAACCGGTCTTCGTCAGGACGCAAACTGCATAAGCCGTTGGAGAGTTGCTCCGGAAGCATCGGCAAAACTTTATCCGGAAGATACACACTGTTGCCGCGCACCTGCGCTTCATGGTCCATGGGACTTTCCGGGCGGACAAAATGGGAAACGTCGGCAATATGCACCCCGAGTACGCGCCGGCCACGGGTATCGGTCTCCAGAGAAAGCGCATCGTCATAATCACGGGACGTGGTCGGGTCAATGGTGAAAATGAACCGATCGCGGAAATCCCGGCGATTGCCCGGATTGGCCAAGCGGTCGGGCGAAGCCTCGGCCTCCCGGATGACTTCCGCGGGAAAGGTATCCCGCAGACCGTAGTGCCGGATGATGGTCAGCGTATCTAACGAAGGATTGGATTCCGGGCCGATCACCTCAATGATTTCGGCTTCCGGACTGACGTGTTTGTTCGGCCATTCCGTGAACTGAATGACCACCCGATCGCCGACGCGGGCGCCCTTGGTATCAGCCACATAAAAATCCTGCGTATAGGCCGGATCAATCGGCACAACGTAGTGAAAGCGAGGGGTGGCCTTCAGGGTGCCGGCAATCGCCCGGCGGGAGCGCTCCAGAATTCTGATCACTTTACCGGTCCGGCGCACCCGGGTTTCCGGGTCCACCTGGCCCGGGTCCAGACGCACCACGACCCGGTCGGCCGGCATGGCCGTACTCACACTATCACGTGCCACAAAAATCTCGACGGACCCATCCAGAGGTTGGACGATGCCGTTCCCGGAGCGCAAAATATCGAGTTGGCCGGTGATCAGGTCGGCCGGTTTCCCCAGCGAGTAATGGTTCTGGTGGATGCGCACGATCTCGCCGTTACGAACCATCCATTCCAGCAGTGTGCGTATTTGCTTGCGGGCAGGCCCAGGCAAGGCCAGGGCCTTGGCGATTTGGTCATCCGTCAGCGGCTCGCTTTCCGGCGACTGAAAAAGCCCCATCACACGGTCACGGAACGCTTCGGTCAATATTTTGGTTTTTTTCATGGGAGCTCATTTCAGAACGCCAC
>JAHIMN010000264.1 GCA_018896395.1 Verrucomicrobiota bacterium
AGGCGGCGTTTTTTGCGCGCATCAGACGATGGCCGGTCTGCATGTTATGGCGCGGCGCGCGCCGTTTGCCATGACCAATCATATTGTTGATGACCGCCTGTTTGACTGGTTGTTTAAACACGGGGTTGGCAGTTTGGCGGAAAGTGAAACCACGCGATTCCGGCGCGGCAAGCTTCTGCAGTTTATCAAGGAAAAAAACGGCAAATGCATGGCTGATGATGTGCGCGCCTTGATTGCCGACAAGGATAATGGTGCGCCTTCGTCCATCTGTCCGCCGGGTAATGTTGCCCTGACTTATGGCAATGCGCAGGCGGAACCGGGGACATTATGGGTTGCTCAACCGCAAATTGCCGGCCAAGAGGCATGGCAAGCGTATTCGGTATGAGGAAGTAAAGATGAGCGGCCAATGATTTATAAAAAAGGGGTGCTGAATGAACCGGATGGAAAGACATGAACAAGGATGGAGAATCCGCGCTGGAGGACTGGCGCTGGAGCTTGACGGTAAAACCGGTTCTCTCGCGAAACTGGTGATACAGGGTGTTAAGGAGTTCAGATGGTCGCCGCGGCCGGGCGCCGTTACGGTCCGGGACGATTTTATCCGAAAAACCTTTGACAACCGGGATTTGGACCATGTGCAGTGTTCCGAAAAGAATCGGATTCTGACGATAACGAAAACATTCTATGGCGCGCCGTGGTGTCTGCGCGAAACATACCGCGTAGCGAATGATGCTATCTGTTGGAATGCGGAGGTGATTCTGGATTCCGGGGCATTCAGGTCCTGCGCGGTTTCCTATCATATTCCCTGGCCGCAGATTATGTGGTATGCATCGTTCTGGGCGGCCAGGGAGCATATGCCTTCGGCGCCGCACAGGTTTGGCGAGATTCGGCTGGAATATGGCGAAGTTACCAGCGGGATTCTGATTCCGGCAATATCAGTCTATCGGGAACAGGAGAATGTCGGCCTGCTCGTGGCTATGCCGTTTGATTTTAAGACCCCCCGGCTCAGTTTTATCAGCGGTTATCGGGATCCGGATTTGCAGGCCGAGTTTGACTGGATGGCGCTGGCGCCCGGCAAGCCGGCGCGGGCGAGTCTGGTTTTCCGGGGCACTCCGGGCAATTGGCGGCCGGCTTTGGGCTGGCTGTATGAAACCTACAAGGACTATTTTGAGCCGCGTTCCACGCTGATTGATCAGCTTTGGGGCGGGCATATTTCAGGCGGCTTCAACGTGTCGCCGGAAGAGGCGCGGTCTGTCGCCGAGTTGGGATTGAAATGGTATGAGATTCATGCTCATTTCCCGTCTTACGGCAACTATCATCCCGAAGGCATTTCGCAGTGGCGGAGCGGACATTATAAAAAAGATCCGACAATGATCAGCGTTGATATGATCCGGCGATCAATCCGCAATCTGCATGCGGTAGGCGCCGCGGCCCTGCCTTATCTTCAGGTGACGGGGGATGGCGCGGCCCAGGGCCTGTCCCGGGAGTTTGACGAATGCCGGATCCGGGATCGCTATGGCGAATGGATTTACAGCGACTATTATGATTGTTATGCCCTGAATTCGGATCGTTCATTGCCGTTTGGAAAAGACATCATCCGACAGATCAAAGGCATGGTGGAACGTTATCCTGAAATGGACGGTGTTTTCCTGGATCAGGCCTGCTATAACTGGCTGGATACCGCCCACGATGACGGCCTCACGGCGGTAGATAACCGGCCCTGTTATATGCAGGGATTCAATTATGAGGCGCACCTGGAATTGTTGTCATCATTGCTTCATCCTCATAAGGCCATTATCGCCAACGGGCCTTTTGGCATTGGCGTCATGAAGTATATTGACGGCTTTATGGCGGAGGGGTCGGACTGGCTGTGCGATCACCTTCAGTATCTGGGTGTGGCCAAGCCGATGTTCTTTCTCGTTTATCATACAACAGACCGCGATATTGAACTCATGTTCCAGCGGTGCCTGATTTATGCCGCGGGATTCAGCAGTTATCCCGTCGCCAAAGCCTCAAAGGATTTATATGATTTATATTTGCCCTTGTTGCAGAGGTTGTTTGGAAGGCTTTGGGTCTTTGATGCGGAGCCGTTGAAACTGCCGGTCGGCTTTGAGGGGGATATTTTCAGGTCAAAAAACCGGTCGCTGCTGGTCAGCATGGTCAACACGGAGCCGCGTTTGGGCAGACGCGCCTTGCAGGATTGTTCCGTTGCGGTCAAGACGGCTGACATTGACAACGTGCGCCGGGTGACATTGCAGTCGCCCGGAGGCGAGGTCCAAACGGTTCCTTTTAAAAAGGAAAATAACGGTGTGGTCTTTGATATTCCCGGTCCGACGCAGGCGGCTGTGGCGGAATTAACGTTCTGAGGCGTTTTGTTGCCGATGGCAAAATGGCGCGAGAATGAATCCTGAATCAATGACGGCAAATGCCATCACTGATTCAGTGATAAAGAACAATCATCGTAGTAATTAAACCATTAGCATCCCATAGAAAATGAAAAAGCTGGAATAC
>JAHIMN010000265.1 GCA_018896395.1 Verrucomicrobiota bacterium
GCCATCATCATGGACGGCAATGGGCGCTGGGCAAAACAGCACGGAGTGCCCCGCCTGAAGGGCCACGAGGAAGGCACGCAATCGGTGGAAGCCGTCCTGCGCGCGTGCAAGCAGGCCGGCATCCAGTACCTGACCCTGTACGCGTTCAGCACCGAGAACTGGGTGCGCCCTCCCTCGGAAATCAAAGGCCTGATGCGAATCCTGGCACAGTTTCTTAAAACCCGCAAGACCGACATGCTCCAGGAAAAAATCCGATTGCGCGCCATCGGTCGCCTGCACGACCTGCCCCGACCGGTGCGCAACGAACTCCAGCGCGTCATGAAGGCCACGGAACATTTTACCCAGCGCCAGCTGATCCTGGCCTTGAGCTATGGCGGTCGGGATGAAATCACCCAGGCCATCCGCGCCATCGCCCGGCGTGTCCAGGACGGCAAGTTGGCCGTCCGGGATATTGACGAGGCCCTGGTCGCCCGTCACCTGTTTACGCCCGATGTCCCGGACCCCGACTTGCTGATCCGGACCAGCGGCGAGATGCGGCTCAGCAATTTTATGTTATGGCAAACGTCCTATACCGAACTTTATATCACGGAAACGCTCTGGCCCGATTTCCGCGAAGACGCTTTTGCCGAGGCCTTGGCAACCTACGCCCGCCGACAGCGGCGCTTCGGTCAGGTCAGTTAACTGGCAAGGAATTGGTATGACGGGATTGAACAAACGCATCACGAGCGGACTGTGCCTCGGAACGGCCTGCCTGCTGGTCGCCAACTGGGCGCCATCCCTCAGTATCTGTGCACTGCTTTGTGCCGTAGCGACCATTGCGGTGCTGGAATTCTACCAATTGCTCGATGCCATGGTAATCCCCAGTTTTCGAATCATGGGCGTCGTCGCCAGTATCCTGCTGATCGCCGGGACCTGGCTCTCGTTCACCTTGAAAACTGCGGCGCTGGCCGGCGAGCATGAGGTGATCATTTTATTCGTCACCATCATTGCGATTCTCATTCGGCAGTTTCCGCAGAAAAACAACGACCAGCCCCTGGCCACCATGGCCTGTACGCTGTTAGGTATTCTGTATGTGCCGTTCCTGTTCAACTATTTCACCAAGCTGGCCTTTACCTGGGAATGCCCATCCTGGCTGAACCCTATCGGACCAACGGGCCGCTGGCTGGTGTTTTATTTGATCGCGGTCGTCAAGAGCACGGATATCGGCGCCTTCGTCATCGGCAGTCGGCTGGGACGGCACAAACTGATTCCGCGCATTTCGCCGGGTAAAACCTGGGAAGGATTTATCGGCGGCGTGGCGGTCGGGTTGCTGGTCAGCCTATGCGTATACTTCCTGACCGGCGGACATTTTGGCGTTATCACCATGCGCATTTATGACGCCGTTCTCCTTGGGATTCTGTTGCCGGTCATGGGCACGGTGGGCGACTTGACCGAATCCATGCTCAAGCGCGCCGCGAACAGCAAGGATGCCGGCCGGATTATACCCGGCATGGGTGGCATGTTGGATGTGATGGACAGCCTCCTGTTTGGCGCGCCGGCACTGTACATGTACATCAAAATTCTGCTGGCGTTTTAATGAGCAATACCCCCAAGAATATCGTCATCCTGGGCAGTACCGGCTCCATCGGGGAAAGCGCACTGCGCGTGGTGGCAGCGTTTCCGGACCGGTTCCGGATCATCGGCCTGGCGGCCCAAACCAAGGTGGAGCGCCTGTTGGAACAGGCACGGCTTTTTTCTGTTGAGCGCGTGGCCGTGGCCGATTGCGAAGCGGCGCGGCGCGCCACGCAACTGGCCCCGGCAGGCCTGGCGGTGCTTGCCGGGCCGGAAGGCCTGGAGGAGTTGGCCGTGCAGGAGGCCGCCGATATTGTGCTCGTGGCCGTCGTGGGCATGGCGGGCTTAAGTCCCGTGCTGGCGGCCCTGCGCCGGGGCACGGACGTGGCGCTGGCCACAAAGGAAGTCCTGGTGGCGGCCGGTCAAAAAGTCATTGCTGCCAGCCGCGCCTCGGGCGCACGGATTTTGCCGGTAGACAGCGAACACAGCGCCATCTTTCAGTGCCTGGGCAACCAGGGCGCGGATCGCGTGCGCCGCCTCATGTTGACCGCCTCAGGTGGGCCGTTCGCGCATAACCCGCGCCTGGACCTGGAAAAAGTAACCGTGGCCGAAGCCCTGAAGCATCCCCGCTGGAATATGGGCCGCAAGGTGACGGTGGATTCGGCCACCATGATGAACAAAGGACTGGAAATCATCGAAGCCCACTGGCTATTCGGCGTGCCCTTCGACCGCATCGAGGTTGTGATTCACCCGGAAAGCATCGTGCATTCCATGGTCGAATTTCAGGACGGGAATGTTCTGGCCCAGCTCAGTGTTTCCGATATGCGCTTTGCCATCCAGTTGGCACTCACCTGGCCGGAACGCCTGGATGGTGGATTGCCGGCCCTCGATCTGGCGCGGCTCGGGACGCTTCATTTTTCGGTGCCGGACGAGGCGCGTTTTCCCTGCCTGCGCCTGGCCCGCGCGGCGGCCCGGGTGGGCGGCAGCATGCCGGTCATCCTGAACGCGGCCAACGAGGTGGCCGTCCAGGAATTTTTAAATAACAAACTGTCCTTCCCCGGCATCTGGCGCACAGTGGAACAAGTGCTGGGCCGGCATACCGCGCTGGCCGACCCGGACTTGCCCGATATTCTGGCGGCCGATCGCTGGGCGCGCGAGGAAGCCGGGCGGCTGATCTGGAAGAAATAACTTGAAGGGTTGAGGAGAGTTCAGCGGTTCACGGTTCAACGGTTGAAGAGGGGGCACGGTTAAGAGGTTCAACAGTTCAAGGGTTAAGAAGGTTGGGAGAAAAATAAAAATCGAGCGTTTCAAAGATATCGAGGCATGGCAGTTGGCACGAGAGCTGACACGCAAGGTTTACTGTCTGACCAAGAAAAACGGCTTTGAGAAGGATTATGGACTGAAACGACAAATTCAGGAAGCTGCGGGATCGGCAATGCACAATATTGCCGAAGGCTTTGACTCCGAAACCAACGCCGAGTTCGTCAGATTCCTGCGATACGCGAAGCGCTCATGCACGGAGGTGCAAAGTGAGCTTTATGTCGCTTTGGATGAGGAGTACCTTTCCGAGGCAGAATTCCAGGATGTCTACGAACAGGCCAGACGCACTCGTGCAGCCGTTCGCGGATTCATCAACTACCTTAGAAGGTCAAAACGCGTGAGCTAAAACCAACCGCTGAACCATTGAACCGTGAACCGTTGAGTTTTTGAACCGCTGAACCGTGAACCATTGCTAAAAAGGACCCTATGATTTTCCATGGCATTTATGTAACCGTGATCGTGTTGCTCTTGTTCGGCGTATCGATCTTTGCCCATGAACTGGGACACTTTATCACCGCCCGCCTGTTCGGCATGGTTGTGGAAGTCTTCTCGTTAGGTTTCGGACCATCCATCTGGAAAAAGAAATATCGCGGCACCCTGTACAAGATCGGTATTTTCCCCATTGGCGGGTACGTGGCCCTACCCCAGATGGATCCGACTGAGGCCTTGCCGACCGTGAAGCCGAAACAAACCGATGTTACCGCAGGGACACCGGCCAATGAACCGGCGACACCGCCGCCTAAACCCCTGCCCGCGGTGGCGCCCTGGAAAAAAATCGTCGTGGCGGCGGCCGGCGCCGCCGGCAATATGGTTTTGGCCGTGATCATCGCCTGGATTGTCTATTTGGGCGGCAAGCCATCCACACCGGGCGAGCGTTGCGCCGTTATTGGTTTTGTGGACACCAATTCGGTTGCCTACACCAGCGGCATGCGGATCGGCGATGAAATTCTCGCCGTGAATGATGTCCCGGTTACAACGTGGAACAATGTCATCCAGGAAAATGCGCGCTTTGAAACCGTCCGCTTCGCCGTCCGAACACCTATCGGCACCAATATGATCACGGTGCCGACGGAAAAGAACGCGCTGGGTTTCCGGATGGTGAAAGGCCTGCGCGAAGTCTCGCTATGTAAAGTCATGGCCGTCGAGGCGAAGTCCAGCGCGGCCCAGGCCGGCGTTCATCCGGAGGACGTCATTGCAAGGTTTAACGACGTAACCGTGCTCAGCGTGGAGCACCTGATATCGCTCGTGTCCGCGCGGCCGGACACTCCCACCCCGCTTGCCGTGGAACGCGGCGGTGAAATCCTAACCCTCACCGTTTCGCCGCAGCTTGACCCGGCCCTGGGTCGCGCGCGGATCGGCATCCGCTTCGACCCGATGGCCGTGGATTACGATCAGGTGGTTCACATCCCGCCCAGCGTTCAACTGAAAAACCATGCCACCATGATCCTCCGGGTGGTCCGTGCGCTTGTTTCGAAGGAAGCCCGGCACACGGTCGAGGGACTCGGCGGTCCGCCCATGATTCTTTACATGATCCAGGATGCCGTGCGCAAAGGCATAATGATCGCCCTGTGGTTCATGTGCTTCCTTAACGTGAACCTGGCCATCATCAACCTCCTGCCGATCCCGGTTCTCGACGGGGGGCACATCATGTTTTCCCTGTGGGAGCTGGTAACCCGGCGTCCAATTCACCCGAAACTGATTGCCTGGATTCACCAGGTTTTCTTTTTCCTGTTTATCGCGGCGATCATTCTGCTCTCGGGTCGTGATTTTCAGCGGCTCTATCAACTCCGCCAGCTATCGAAAACGGTTGCCCGTCATATGGCCGTCACTAACGCGGTCACCAATGCGGCGACCGGCGCCGAGACCAACGCGACCGCCGTTCCGGAGGCCGTCACCAACGAACCGGCGGAGCCGTAAACCCGACGGCGGGAATGCGCGCATTGGCTTGGCATGCGGGCCGGTTCGGCGGTGGGCTACCAGATCAAGCGGGCGGGATTCGTGCTTAAAACCGATGCAAGACTGGCCCGGAGAGTGGCGCGTCTGGAATCGCAATGGAAGGCGGTTCAATGACCTTATTGCTTATTTGCAGGACTGACCCCTGAATCCCCAAGAATGTTCAGCTCGCAAAACAGAGAATGAAATAGCATGTCGAATCGGGTAGCCGGAGACTGACCCAGTAGGCCAGCCTCCGGCTCCCACACCATCGCTTGCAGTTTACGTTTTGCCCGTCCGGGCAAAACGAAACTGAAGCGTGACGTTCGGCCACACGAAAAAAAGGTTGACGCCACACATCGGAGTGTGTCATAGTATGTGTGGAGGTGACAATATAGCCACAAATCTTCAACTCGATGACAGGCTCATCAGGCAAGCCGTTGCGCTCGGGAGCCACCGTACGAAGAAGGCCGCGGTAACGCAGGCGCTGACCGACTACATCCACCATCTCCAACAGGAGAAGATCCTTAATTTGTTTGGGAAGGTGGATTTCGACCTTGGGTATGACTACAAACGGCAGCGGGCGAAAGCATGAGAGTACTCATCGACACGAGCATCTGGTCTCTCGCGCTACGCCGAGCCGAGCATGTTCAGAATCCGGAAGCGTTGGAGTTGAGACGCTTAATCACTACCCATGTGGCCGAAATCATAGGCCCAATCCGGCAGGAAGTACTCTCCGGAGTGCGGGATCAGTCCCAATTTGACCGATTGGAGTCACACCTCGCCGCCTTTCCTGATCTGCCCTTGCTGACCGAGGACTATGTGACGGCCGCAAAGTTCTTCAATCTGTGTCGTTCCAGAGGCATTCAGGGCTCGAACACCGATTTCCTTATCTGCGCCGTAGCCGTAAGACACGACTTCGCCGTTTTTACGACAGACAGGGACTTCCCTCTGTTTACCAAGTGTCTGCCGGTCGTCCTTCACGAAATCAAGAGAACGGCCGAACAAACACCTGCACGTTATCGTCGCTCCCGCGCCAAACCGTGAGGTGTGGCGTTAGCACCTTGAACGTTGGGAACCGCTATAAATAACAAGAATCTTACCACGGATAGCTTAGCGCGGCATAGCCGCAACCAAAAAAGACTTGTGATTAGCCGCAAAAAAACGCAAAGAAATAAGATTTTGCCCGCGAACCACGCGAAAGGAACGCGAAACTGATTTACTTAATTAAGCACTCTGATTCTGCCTCCGAA
>JAHIMN010000266.1 GCA_018896395.1 Verrucomicrobiota bacterium
CCAGCATCGCTTTCCATTGCTTGCGGATATCGGGCGTACCTAAGCTGGGCGCATAGGACACCGCCTGGCTCGCAGACAGATGCACCCGGCGCATGACACAGGCCAGGTGCATGGGAGTCCCGTCTTCCTCCAGCGCAATCCCGATGGTGGCATTAATGGCTTTACCCTGGGCCTCGGCCGATTGCGACAGGATGCCGAGCTTTGGGAAATAGATTTCCCGTCCCTTCCGGGACAGCAGATCCATCACGGCCGGACAGGCGGCCGCAATGGCTTCATTTAATTGCTTTGCTTGGCTGTCCACGATTCACCCCCTATTGCGAGCCCTAAAATTCCAAATTCCAGAATCCAAATTCCAAACAAATTTCAATTTATGAAAAAACCATTGAAGCAAAACATATAGCACGCGTCGATCGTTTGGATGGGCTGGTCTTAGACTACTTTTCTGCGATTGCCGATTTTGGCTTGTTTCCTTGGATTTTGGAATTTGGAATTTGGAATTTATTTTTCTTGTGCAATCAGGTCGGTTCCAGCGCGCTTTTGCCGGCAACGGTCTCGATGAAGTAACGGGGTCGACCGCGCACATCCTGATACATGCGGCCAATATATTCACCCATAAATCCCATGGCAATAAACTGGCCGCCGACGAAAATGAACAGGATGGCAAACAGGGTGAATACGCCCTTGGCGGCCCACTCCGGTCCCCAGATAAACCGCAGGATCAGGATCAGCACGCCCAGACCGACACCCAGCATGCTGATTATCACCCCGGCGATGCTCAGCAGCCGCAGGGGCAAGGTCGTGATGCTGGTCAGGAGATCGAACTGCAGGTTGATCAGCTTCCACAAGCTATACTTGGATTGGCCCGCATGGCGTTCGGCGTGCCGGACTTCGATTTCCGCCGTGTGGCGCGCGAAGCTGTTGGCCAGCACCGGAATAAAGGTGCTGCGCTCATGACACTGGAGCATGGCCTGGATCACTTGCCGGCGGTAGGCCCTCAGCATACAACCGTAATCGTGCATGACCACGCCCGTCACGTGCGCCGTCATTTTGTTCACCAGGAACGAGGAAAACCGGCGGAAGATGCTGTCGCGGCGCGGCACCCGAATGGAACCGACAACGTCCATGCCTTCATCCATTTTTTTCACCAGCGCTGTGATTTCCTCCGGCGGATTTTGAAGATCGGCATCGAGCGTTACGACAATCTCGCCCCGGGCCTGCGCAAACCCGGCCATGACGGCCGCATGCTGGCCGTAATTCCGGTTTAAAAACACCCCGATCAGTTCGCCCGGATTGGCCTCCACGGCCTTCGCAATAAGATCACGGGACGCGTCCCGACTGCCGTCGTCCACCAGGATGATCTCGAACGGCCGGATTAACGCACGGCAGACTGCCAGCGTTCGACGCATGAGCTCCGGCAGACTGTCCTCTTCACTAAATACGGGAATGATAATTGAAACAGGCGCGGATGTGTTTATGGGCATGATGGTTCCTGTGTTGTAGGGTTATAACTGTTTATTCAGCACCTCTTTGATCGCCACGACCACGTCATCCACATCCTCCAGATGCATATCCGGAAACAGCGGCAGGGAGCAGATCCGGTCGGAATTCCATTCCGTGGCCGGCAACATGCCGCGCGTACAGCCCATTTTCTCGCGATAATATTTCTGCAGATGAACGGCACGGAAATGCAGGCCGGTGCCGATGTTTTTCTGTTTCAGCCCCTCCATGAACGCATCGCGGCTCAGGCCCGCACGGTCACTATCCAACCGCACGATAAACAGGTGCCAGGCGTGCCGCATCGGATAGGCCGGATCATTGAGCGGCATGATTTCGTCCACCTCGGCCAGCCGCCGGCGATAATACAGCGCCAGTTCCGTGCGCCGGCTGTTGAATTCATCCAGCCGCGCCAACTGCCGCCGGCCGAGCACGGCGGCGATATCGGTCAGGTTGTATTTAAAGCCCGGCTCGACCACTTCCGCCTGCGGGGAACGCCCCTGCATGGTACGGTCGAACGCATCCACCCCCAACCCGTGAAATTTCAGCCGCCGGACGGCATCCAGCAACGGGGCTGCGTCAGAACAGACCATGCCACCTTCGCCGCTGGTCATATTCTTGATGGGATGAAAGGAAAAAATAGCGGTGCCCGAAGCGCCGATACGATGTCCCCGGTATTCCGTGCCGGCGGCATGGGCGGCATCCTCCACGATCGGAATGCCGCGTTCGGCCGCCATCTGGCGGATAGGATCCATATCCGCCGGCGCACCCGCAAAATGGACGGGGATAATCAGCTTGCTTCTTGACGTCAGCACGGCGGCGATCTGGTCAGGCCCGACCATGAGCGTGTCGCGGTCAACATCGGCAAACACCGGCCGGGCGCCCGCCAGCACAATGAGATTGACGGTAGAGGCCCAGGTCATGGAAGGCGTCACGACCTCATCGCCGGGACCAAGGCCTAAGGCTTTGAGAGTCACATGCATGCCGCCGGTGGCTGAGGCCAACGCCACGGCGCCGCGTGCGCCCACATAAGCGGCAAATTCCTCCTCAAACTTGGCGGCTTGCGCCCCGGTGGTGATCCAGCCGGAACGGAGCACATCGCCCACGGCTTGAATATCGGCTTCGGTGATACTGGGCCTCGAAAAAGGTAAAAAATCTTTGCGCATAATACTCCACTGACTGTATCGATCAATCAGGCGGTTTCGCCACAACGGCCCCTTCGATCAATTGCAGTACCCGGCGCGGACCCATCCGAACTTCCTCGCACACACGCCAGGGCGGCAGGGATGCCGATTTCGGCGGGAAATTCCGGGAGAGCGCCAGGATGCCGTCAAACCGGGAATGCCGTCTTTCTAATACCTGATTGAGGTCGTTTATATCGGAAAGCGCTGGAAATACCAAGTCACAATAGTAATAAAAACCGGCGCGCGTGGTTTCATCGAACCGCCAGCCGGCCACGTGGGTGGCACCGGCCACGTGGGTGGCACCGGCCACGCAGGTGGAGGGATCGGCCGCGACAAAAGCAGCCATATCGCGAAACGCGCTCCCATAGCTTTTAGCCCGGTCCACCATGGGGCACAGGATCGTCAGACCGCCGATATAAAACAAGGCCGTGGCGGCCAACACCCGGTGGAAGAAAGGCAGAATGCAGAATGCAGAATGCAGAAATCGGAATGTGGGTGCAAGGAAGAGACAACACACTATCAGCGTTAGCCCCGCGATTACCTGATACCACCCCCACCCGCCCGTCAGCAGGCGGGCCTGGGACCCCAACAGTGGTGCGACAATGAAAACCAGCAAACCACCCAGCATGCACCCGACCCATAACCACAGGCTATTGTGAAGCTTCCGGCTCATCGGCGCATGTAATACCTGGGCGCCGATCATGGCGCATGCCGGCAGTAAAACCGACAGGTAAATTTCCCGTTTAGTGGCTGTGATCGAAAGCACCAGCAAACCGCCCAGCGCCCAGGCGGCCAACACCCGGCCCGCTGGCGTCATCTGCCGGCGGCCCAGCGCCGCCAGCAGGTTTTTAATACCCACCAGAACAATCACCAGCCAGGGCAAAAGATAGACGGGAATCACCGGCAGGTAATACCAGAAGGACCGTATATGGCCCAACTGGGTCGCGCCTCCGGAGAAACGCCCGAAATGATTGACCCAAAACCATTCGTTCCACAGGTCCGGCCCGCCGACCGCGCGCAAGGCAAGCATCCAACTCAGCATCAGGGCGAGGCACAGGATTAAGGCCAAGCAATGCAGGCCCAGACTACGCGGTTGACTCATCCCGCGCCAGCCCACCTGCCGCCCCCAGGAAAATACCAGGCCCAGCCAGCCCAGCAGAATGATCAGCGGGCCAATGAATCCTTTTGAAAGAAAAGCACCGCCGGTAAAGACCGCCGCCCACGGGAGAAATCCCAGGCGCGATCTGATATATGCCTCCGTAAAACACCACAGCGCCGCCGTAACGAAAAACAGGAGCGCGTTATCCACCAGCATCCAATGCGTGACGTGAATAAACCCCGGCATGGTGGCCAGGAGTACCATGGCCAATACCCCCTGCTCGCGTCCCAGCAAGCGCCGGGCCAGCAATCCTGTCATTGCCAGAGCGCCCAGCCCCCACAGGACTGATGTCAAACGCAAGGCCGTGGTCGCACCCAGGAGGGAAGCAAGCAGACGCAGTGCGCCGGCGCCGACGATGTAATATAAAGGCGGCTTTTCGACAAAGGGCACGCCCGCCAGGTCAGGGATAATCAGATTGCCGGTGCGGCTCATGCTCAGCATGATCGCCGCCTCGCGCGGCTCATCCGGCGTCCACAGGTCGTGATCGGCAATCCCCACCAGCGATATCAAAAGGCACAGGATGACGATCCAGAGCGGGATAGAAGTTGTGGTCGGAGTACAATTCACGTTCATGCCAATCCTTTTGACCTACTGTAGTCGAAGCCCTTTTCCTTTCACAAGCAAAAAGGCGAGAATGGCACCGTCAGCGAGGCGGTGCGGCGCATGAAAATCCGCCGCCAGAAAGAGCGCGCAATTAAAACTGCCTTCAACCGAGTATTAAAAATGTTGAATATTTTGACCCCAATGACGGCGGCCGGACTTTATTATGGACGGCAATATTCAAATATTTTGATTTCCGGAGACCTCGTAGAATTGCCTTTTGGGGTTGGTGTTTGGGGAAAGCAAAAGAGAAGACGATAATGATTTAATGCGTCCAAATTTACGGGGCTGACAAACGGATTATCGCCGGCGATGACATAACATCCGTTTTTCTGCGACCTTATATATGCCTTAGCGGCCTCCTCGGAGGTAAAAGCCATTGAATCCAATATGACTTTCCGCGGCGAACCATTCGGCGACTTGTCTTGTTTGAATGCGTATACCCGGCACTCATTTGCCTTGACCGCTGCGCCATTAAAGCAAAACAGCCTCACCGACATGGAGGAATAGTAAGCGGGATAAAACA
>JAHIMN010000267.1 GCA_018896395.1 Verrucomicrobiota bacterium
AATCGCGTCGGCGGTGTGGGACGCCTATCTGAAGCATGCGGACCTGGGCCTGGATTTGCACGGCTGGACCGGCTGTAGCCTGTCGCTCGTCTGGGGTTTGAAGAAAGAATTGTCCCTGCTTCGCGCCTTCGGCCTGCCCTGGTACATGGTGGTGGACAAACCCGGGAAACCGAGTTCGGGAATGATCGAAACCCTGGCCTGGGCGCGCGGCATTTCCATGCTGACTTGTGAGTTGGTCCCGCAAAACACCATCAACCCGGAGTCGGTGCGCCTGGGCGCGCGGGGCATCTTGAACAGCCTCAAGTTCATTGGGATGCTGGAGGGCCGGCTGGAATTACCGGAAGCCCAATACGAGTTTCCGCAACGGCATGAGGAGATGGTCCTGCGCACCCCTGCGGAGGGCCTGCTGGTGAGCGATTGCGTCAAGGGACAGTGGGTGCGGAAAGGGCAGCGGGTGCTCCGCATTCTGTCCCTTGAGACACTGGCAACGGCGTGGGAATTCCGGGCGCCGCACGATGCGTTGGTGTTCAATATCGGCGGCGTCATGTGGGGGGAGGACATGCCGGACAACTCTGTGGTCTTTCCTGGCCAGGTCGTGGCCTTGCTGAAGAAACCTTCCCGGATCATTCGCAATCATAAGGAAAATACACTATAACCACAACAATCCGGAATGCCTCGAAAAACTGGTGGGTGTAGGACAAATATTTTGATAGGGAGCACAATTTATTGCTGCGCTTTGTTTTTGTTGTGATATATTGTATCTGTAAAGGATACATTACCAAGGAAGTAATGAAACGGCCCGGTACTGTCATCGGAATCCACAAATCTGATGTCTGCGCATCCCGGTTTCATCTTTCCCTGGGCTATCAGAGAGATGAAATCGTTGGTAACACTTATTTGAAAAGAGGTTAAGGCATTGCTGTTTCCCGTATTATCTATCGTTACGGCCTTGCGATACTCCCAGCCGCTCAACCAGCGCGAGAACCCATCTTCGCTCAGGCATAGAATCAAGCCTAAGACAGCGATGCTTATAAAGCCTTTTCTGTTCACCAGCATATGATCCTCCTACAAGTGCGTGCCCATCGAGACGCCCAATCCCCGTTGATTCCTCATTTCTGCCGCTGAAGTTACCGGAATCTCCGTTCGGTGTCAAGACTAAGCCTTCTGCAAAACTACAACAAACGTCCAAAACGCTATTCTCGGCTCGGTAAGGATGCCTCGCCCTACCTTATGCAACATTCGGGCATTCAACAGGTAGGGCGAATCGTCCCGATGAGCCGTCAGTTTCTTTTCGCCTTCTCATAATGAATTTTGCAGAACTCTTTCAAGCAATCATTAATTCCTGCTTGCCCGGCCAATACCATCCTGATAAGTTCCATTTCCATGCGGTGGTTTCCTTTCTTTTGTTCCCCAGTCCGATTGTATCGGACCCGATTGGAAACCATCACTCTATTTTAACAACGAACGGGACATTACCTGGAAAACCATAAACAACAGGAGGATCCAGTATGCAAATCAGAATAGTACGCGCAGTGGCATCAAGACTGGGAACATTCGCAATCGCCGCGTTGCTCGTCTCTCTTTGCGTTGTGAAGCCCGGCGGAGCCGCTGAAATCCAGCCGAAACCGTCGATCCTTTTCTGCACGTCGCACGGAACCATGGGCGGACATCTTAACATGACCTATGTCAAGGAACTGCACGAGAAGGGTTTCGAGGTCGATTACATCGAGGAGTTGGAGGAGTTCTTTAAATTAAGTCCTGAACGGATTAAGAAATACAATGTTCTGGTGATTTATATTACGCCGGATGCCTTCAAGGTGTGTCATCAGAACCAGCGATCCTCGCCGGACCTTGTAAAACAATTTTCGGCCATGATTGATGATTATGTCGCTGCCGGCGGAGGCGTGCTGCTCATTCCGGAAGAGGGCAATGGAACAAAACAGCATGTCGCCGCGTTAACCGACCTTTGGGGAGCAAAGATACCGAGCGAACAGATTATCGAAGTCAACACGAATTATATAGGCAGACTGACGCATGCCTCTTATAACGTTGCTCTGCAATATACCGATAATGTTTTCCCTTCTCCGGTCAGCGACGGTATAAGCGGGATCTGGTATCCTGCGGTTCAATATCACAATTGTTCCATGATGAATCCTCTTGTTCTGGATAAAAACTGGAAGGTCGCCGTCAAGGGATCCAAGACCTCCAGGACGCGCACGGTCGGCAGTGACAAGCAGGATTACGATTTTGGCAATCATACCCCGGGTATTGTGATCCGCAAAGAAAGCGTCAACGAACCGGATCTCTACGCGGTGCGCGACTACAAGCAGGGGCGCATTGCGTTGGTCTCAATGATTCCCCAGTTTTCCATGGGCTCGGGTACCCAGTTCATTTTCAACCGGGAAGTGCTGAGCAAAGGGATCAAGGACCGGAAGAGCGATTTTGGTCTTCTGCTGGAGAACACCTACCGCTGGCTGGCGGAACCATCCCTGAAGAGCGGAGCGGTAGGCGGCTATTCAACCCGTGAAAGCGCGCTGGTGCCGATCAACTATCGGAAACTGGTCCGCGAATTTAACGATTATACCTACTGGTTCTGGGAATACGACGTCATGCAGTGGCATAACCCCCCGAAGAACGGAACGATCTTCAAGGGGCTCATCGGCGCGCGCTCGGCGTTGAGCGACGGCAAGGGAACGGTCCAGGAATACAAGGATGCCGCTATAAAAGCAGGCCTTGATTTCGTGGTGTTTATGGAAAACTTTGAAGCCCTGACCAAGGCGAAATACGACCAGCTTGTCGCGGAGTGCAAAAAACTCTCCGACAGCAAGGTGAAACTCATTCCCGGCTTTACCATCCGCAACAACATCGGCAATTACACCCTGTGTATTGCCGAGGATGGTTTCTGGCCCAGTGAGGCATGTTATCTCACCGGTCCGAACAAAACGCTTCTCAATATCCAGCCTGAGGAAAGCCCGGGCATATATACCGGGTACAACAACGATTCATCGTTTAACTTTCACATAGCGCATTGTAACCAGTTTCGCAACATCGGTTACTACAACTGGGCTGGGAGCGGCAAGGGCATGCGCATGCCGTTCCAGCGCAACGCCGCCCTGGCGGCCATTCGCTACTACCGGGACGGCAAGCTGGTGGAAGACATGACCGATGACTATCTCACCACTCTTCAGAGCACCATGCCGCCGACGCCCGTATCGGTCAACGAAGTGCGTTCCCCTGAAGCGCTGATCAAGGAAGCCAAAAGCGGCAATGCCCTGACTTATGCGCAGGCCAGGAATCTTTATTCCCTGATGCCGGACGCGCTGCGCTGGAGCGGTACCTACGACGGGATGAATGTCTTTCTGTCGGATGGTCCGCTCATTTTAGAATGGCCGACGTGTTACCGTCCGATGACCTTTGGCGGCGAGGAATTCGTCACCATTCCGGCAATCATGGAATCGCCGCTCCACGTCACCTCGCAGGTCGGCCTGAAGGAGATCGTCATCTATAACGGCCGTGAAGTGTTCCGGCGCTTCCGGTTGAACGGAGAAAAGGAATTCAACCGGAAGCTGATCCTGGACGGCACAGTTATGAAGAACCTTGTGGTCATTGCCGAGGACGTTAAGGGCGGCAAGGCCATCAGTTTCGTCCGCCGTTCCTACAAGTACGACATCGATGCCATGGCCTATTGCGGCGACCATTTCAATGACTACGGCGGCGCCATGATGAAATCCTTTCACGGGCCGGGGCCTTTGCCGGTGTGCCCGGCGCCGGAACTGCCGGTTGACATCGCCGGGTTTACCTGGGACGGCGGACCACCGTCCCGCATGCATTTGATCGAATTCCAGGAATCGCGGCCAAGCTTAGTCACGGACAAGGGAACTGAATCAGGCGGACGTTTCAACCAGTATCCCATTACCGAAACCACCGACGAAGGACTGGTGGCGGTGGCGTCGCGGCAGGATGAGGTGGTTCCCGACTGTGTGAAAGTCGTCGCCAATTGCTGGCACAACTTTGGCCCGCACGGAGACAAATCGAAACTCATGGAATACACCCTGCGGTTCAAGAACTACTTTCCGCCGACGGCCGGCGCGGCTGAGAGTGATCTTGCCATCCGGGGAATGCGCACCGGCATCCGTCCCTGTGTCTTCCGGGACGAAATCACATTCAAGGATGATTTCACGGTCAAGGATTTGCTCCTGCTGCGGAGCGGCAAGGTTCCCAAGGCCACACCCACATTCCTGGTGATCGGCCGCAAGCCGGATGTGGTGGAAAAGGTATTGAACGGGGAGACCATGGCCAAGCCGGAGCGTTTCCGCCTGGCGGATGGCGACTGGTTTGCCGCCTATAGTCCTTCGACGGCCAACACCCATCTGCTGGTCGTCAGGGGCTCACCCGTGATCCTGAATGTCAACCGGTATGTAAAGAATCCCGGCTGGCTGACCGTCCACGCGGATATCGAAGGCAAGGCGGTCAAGAAGGGCGAAGGTTTCACGTTCGAGTTAGTGTCGCTCAACTCATCTATCGATGTCGAGATTAATACCACCGAAGCCGTGCAACGGCTCCGCTCCTATCTGGCAAGCCCTGAAAAGATGCAGGTGCTGCGCGGCGCCAAGACCGCTGAATCGGGATTCGTGGACATCGCGCCGAAGGATTACGCGATCGAAATCGTCATTCCCAAGCCGTCCACCAACCTGAACATGACCCTGCCCGTGCGCGTTCCGCACCTGAACCGGAACTGGTCAGCCGGCCTTTTCCAGAAAAAGGGATATGTGAAGGGTGTCTACGGAACGGGTGAGAACCGTTACCGCGGTTTGGGCCTGGACTTCGAGGGTAGCGCGCATATTCCGCTCTATGTGGACAAGGCCGAGACGACGCATATTCTTGCCGGCCATCCCGTGGTCGCGGATGAGCGCGGGAAAAATATAGCCATCAACGTGATGCATCTGTTCGACGCTCCGCACCAATGGCATGTGGCGGTGAACAACCTTACCGACAAGCCGGTCACTACGAAGTTGACGCAGGCGATGGATCTGCCGCGTCTCGATTTCGAGGAACGCGAGATCACGCTCGCTCCGGGGGAATACAGGATTCTCACAGCGAAGGCTGCTCAGAACTAAGCGGCAAGTTATTAGTCAGTCCATAATTATATAGACATGTCCAACAGGTAGGGCCGGACTGCCAGTCCGGCCGCGCCAGATGGGGCAACGGCGGGACAAGGCTGTCCCGCCCTACCGAATGGGATGATGAAAATTTGGGCATGGTTCAATACGGGGTTACACATCGAGAACCCGGACGGCTCACCCAGAGGGTTCGCCCTACCCGCAGAGATGGCCAACAGGTAGGGCGAGGCGTCCCTGCCGAGCCGTCTGTCTGTCACCCAAACCACGCATAGTTTGAACCATACCAAAATTTGGTAGGGCCGCACAGCCTGTGCGGCCGCTGGGACAGTTGGCCGACCTGAGTAGTTACTATTTTGCGAAAGCAAGTATCCAAATAAGAGGAGCAAATTGTGACGCCGTATCAATTTCCGCAGAGTATGTTCATTCTGAAATCTGAAACCCAGGGGAATCCGTGTTACCCGTACGCCGCTTCGGAACTGCAGCGGCTGCTGGGGCGGGTCGGGATTCAGGCCCGGATCGAGACCATCGCCGGGCCGCAGACCGGCAACTGGCTATTGCTCAGTTCAACAGCAACCCCCCCGCCGGCCGCCTCCACTGCCGGTTTGCAGCATGACGGTTTTGCTCTCAAGATCAGCGCCAAAGGCGTGGCGATTGCCGCGCGTCAGCCCAAGGGGATTCTCAACGGTGTCTATGAACTGGCTGAGCGCCTGGGATTCCTGTTCCTGATGCCGGGCGAAGCGGGCGAATGGGCGCCGGACCTTGGGGGGCCGTTACCGGTGCTTGCGCAGGGGAGCATCAAGCTCAATCCCCGGTTCCCGCACCGCGGTGTTTTCGGCGGCGGCAACACAGCGCCATTCAAGCCACAGGAGTGGTTCCGTTTCTTTGCCAAGCTCAAATTTAATGCCGGGTCCCATGGGGAAGCAGAGGTGCCGTTCGCGGAGGAGACCGGCATCCGCCTGGAGATCGGCGGCCATGGTATGGCGGAGCTGCTGCCGCGTGAGCTTTTTGAAACTCGTCCGGAACTGTTCCGGATGTTCCAGCCGGAGGATTTCAGCGGCAAGCGGATGAGTGATTCCAATTTCTGCTGCAATCATCCCGAGTCCAAGCGGATCGTTCAGGAAAACTACCGGAAGAAAATCAAAAGCCTCAAAGGGATTTACGCGGTTCATACCTGGGCCGATGATTTGCCGGCCGGCGGCTGGTGTCTGTGCCCGCTCTGCCGTTCCTACACTCCGACAGACCAGGCCATGATCGCCATGCGTCATTTTACCGAAGTGATCGCACAGGAAAAACTCCCGATGCGGGTGCCGGTGATTGCTTATCACGACACCATGTATCCCGGAAAACTGGTGCCGGCGCCGGAGGAGGGGTTCCTTCTGTATGCGCCCCGGGAACGCTGCTATGCCCATGCCCTCAACGACCCCGCCTGCGCCAGGAACCGCTTCTATTTCAAGGCATTGCAGGAATGGATGGCAAAGTTCGCCGGGATTGACGACGCCCACACCTTTGAATATTATTTCGACCAGATTCTCTTTCGCGGGCTTTACCCGTTCATCCCCGACGTGATTCTCGGGGACATGGCGGCCTACGCGAAAGCCGGAATCCAAACCCACCTGTCATTGCAAACCGGCGGACCGGTGATCAACCCGGAATTCAACATGCTGCTCTTTGCCCGCGCCCATTGGGACGCCAAATTGACGGCCGATGGTTTCATAACACATATTGCCCGGCAGCTTGCCCCGCAGGTTCCGGGGGCTGCATCAGCGTGGAAGATTTACCTGCAGCAGCGGCGGCGCGTGTTCGCCTCGGCGATGCGGCTCTGCGATTATTCCAACGCTATTTACTTTGACTATCGCTGGCTGCCGGAGACGGCACAGCCGTTCGGGGCGAAAATGGTGCGGGCTTACGAACGTGATGCCCGTTCCCTTGATGCCGCCGCCGCAAAACTACAGAAAAGTGCGGGAGCAGTCTGGCCGGAACGGACCAGGATCCTGGCGGAGCGCGAAGCGGGTCGGGCGCATTTTGAGGCCGCCGATCTGCGCGTGATGGCCAGCCAACAGGAGGGCGTCCACAAGATTGCCCGGTACGTGGAAACCACTTCGCTCGACACACTGCGGCAGGGACTGGACGCTTTGCGCCAGGCCATCGTTCTGTTGGAACAGTCCTGGCAGAAGGCCAAGGACGCCGGCCTGCCCGATAGCGCGTATTACTACGCCTTGAACAAGGCTTGGCTGCAGCGTGAGTTCGCCGCCAAAATCCAGGCTTACGAAAAAGCTTTTGATTTGTAACGCCCTGTGGCGCGACGCATATTTTATTTCCTCCCGCACCTGAAAAACATGATCCGTTTGCCCTTGATGAAACGGTCCTGGTCTTTCACATGTCGCTTTTTGCTCGAAAACGCATTGTCCCGAAGGCCGGGGCCGCTTCAACTCACCATCAGCTTGTTTTATCCTTCAGACTTGATATCAAGGCCCCTTTTGATACATTCGCACCAGTTGGATAACGATATTTCCCTGTTCGAATTCAACAACCCGCAGGAGGTGACCATGCGAACCGAACTGAAACGAAACTTGTGCCTGGCGATGGCCGTGTTCGGCCTGACGGCCGGCGGCGCCCAGGCGGAAACCGCCACGGTCTGGAGCACTGACTTCAGTAGCGAGAAAGTGCGCGACCTCAACCCGAGCGCCAAGATTGTCGCCGCCCCGGCGCCCGCCACGGGTAAACTCCTGATGCTCAGCAACGGCGGCGGCAGAACCCCGGCGTGGTGCGCCGCCAAAGAACTGCGCCTGGCCGGACCGGTGACGGTTGCTGTCCGGCTTCGGGGCAAAGGCTTCGCCGGCGTCGGCCCCGTGCTGAATTTTAACGGTTATTTCAGGGTGGGCAAGAACTACTGGGGCGTGGAGATCCCCGGCACGGTCTATGGCACGCAACTGGATGAAACCAAAGCCATGACCATATCCTTCAACATCCTGCTGGCGCCACAGCCTGAAAGCTATTCCTTCGATATCAGCGGGCAATGGGCGCTCAAAGAGACAAATTCGGCGCAAACCATCTGGATCGAGCGCATCGAGATCATGGCCAACGGCCCGGCGGCGTCCTTCATCAGCCGGGTGGAACCGGACAAGACCTCGTACCGCTTGGGACAGACGGCCAAGGTTGCGGTCGCCGTGGTCAATCCCACGGCCACGCCCTTCAAGGGCAGCCTGACCCTGACGGAACTCTTTGATCTGGAGGAGAAAACCGACGCGGCGACCGGCGCGGTGGAGCTCGCTCCCGGCGAGGCGAAGGAGTTCAACTTCTCCTGGAAAGCCAAACTTCCGGAAGCCGGCCGCGAACTCCGCGTGACCCTCCTCGATGCCGGGAAAAAAGTCCTGGACACCTACACGGATTTCTACGGCATCGCCAAGGATCCCAGCTACCTCAACACCATGGCCGGCGGCGTCATCGCCCCGGTCTGGAACAACCGCTACAACTGTTCCTATGTCGGCCCGGCCAGTTACGCCCAGACCCTGGGCTTCATCCAGTTTAACAAGGCGATGCGGCTCCAGCGTTTTGAGTATTTCTCCTGGAGCTACAACGAATTAGCCCAGTTCATGCCGCCGAAGGACGAGGAACCGTATCTCGGCAACGAGGGCATCTGGTGGCAGAGTTTCAAGAAGTTCAAAAACCAGGTGCGGATGCTGAAGGAGATCGGCGTCACCCCGATCTCGTACGTCAACGGCGGTCTCTGGGGCCCGGAAGCCTACAAGCTTTACCAGAAGCATCCGGAATGGTTTCTCGCGGTTGGCTCCTTTGACATGGAATGGCGCGCCAAGTACGAGCGCCGCAACGAGTTCGAGTTCATGCAGAATAAGACCCCGTTCTTCTACTGCTACTTCAACCCGGTGCTGCCGGAGGCCCGGCGCTACGTGGCGGACCAGTTAATTGGCATTGCGAAAGAGATGGGGTTTGAAGGCGCCCGCTGGGACGTCTGGAACATGAGTGTCAGCCCCGGCCAGAAGGACATGTTCGGCAAGGAAGTGGCCAAAACCGCCGAGGAGGCCGACCGGCTCACCGCCGAGTCGCTTGCCGCGGTCAAAGCCCTGGTGGCTAAGGAGGTCCCGGAATTCACCTGGGGCTACAACTACGGCGGCCCTGAAGAAGTGGAAAAGACCCCGCTAATCATCGCTGAGAAATGCCGGGGCGGCGGCTGGATTCTGGATGAGATCACTTGCACCTACCAGGAGAAGACCTCGCCCTTCCATTACTGGGACGCCTACCGCGACCGGATCGTGGGCTGGGGCGACCATATTCGGCAACTCGGCGGCATTTACAACCCCTTCCCGTTCCGCCGCGGTGGCGCCCTCTACACCATCGACCACCTCTACGAGGGCATCTTCCGCCTGATCGGCGGCGCCCGCAGCTACATGCCGGGTGAATTCAACGCCGGCGCCGCGGGCAAGCAGGGCTTGATGGCTTTCCGTTACAGCGACGTTTTCTTCGGCTGGAGCCTGCGCCTGCAGCCCGCCACCCAGACCCTGGTCAAGGTCACCGCGCCGGACACTCTATGGTGGAAGAGCATGGTCCTGCTCGGCACCGGCGCCAACGGCCGGCCCCGGGCCATCGTTCACCTGGTCAACTCCCCGCCGGTTAACGAGGTTGAGGAAAACCCGCAGTCCCTGGTACGGCCGCCGGTCAAGGACGTAGTCGTGAACTGCGGCCCGCAGAACGGTAAAAAACTGCCGGTCAAGGCGTGGGTGATCAGCGCGGAACCGGCCACCCCGGATGCCGAGCCGGCCGTTACCGCCACGGTCCTGCCGCTGACCCGCCATGGCAACACGGCGCAGGTGACGGTGCCCTGGGTGCTCTATTGGAAAACCGTGGTCTTTGAGTATTAACCGGCAGCTTGGAGTAATAACCACTATGAAAAACACTCTCCGCCAACGCGTTCCATACTTCCTGCTGTTGCCGCTGGTTTGGCTCGTGGGCCTGGCTGCGGCCAACGCCGCCGTCACCGTGAAAGATGAAGCCATCGACGGGAAACCCGCCTTCCGGCTCGAGAACTACCGGGTCTCATTGCTGATTCTGCCCGCCCAGGGCGGTGCTGTGGTCTCTTATAAAGACAAGCTCGGCGGCAACGTCGAGCTGATTCCGCCCGGGGCCCACAACGGACTCTGTATGGACCATTTCCAGTGCCAGCCCTGGCCGGGGGAACTGCTCGACACGCCGTATGACGGCAAGATTCTGAAGTCTGCCGACGGGGAATGCGTGGTCCAGGTCTCCTGCGAGGTCAAGGGCGATTTCCGCGGCAGTCAGTACCCCAAGTTGAAGGGACTGCGCCTGGAGAAAAGCTACACTCTACGCGACGGCAGCCCCGCGCTGGAGACCAGGGTCAAGCTCACCGCGCCGGTCAAGAATTCCACCCTGGTGGACTACTGGCTCCAGAACGTGTTCTTTGCCGGCGGCAAGTTCGACTTCGACTGCGACACCTCGTTCCGGCCCACGGTGCGCGGGGTCCGCGTCAAGACCGACCGGAAAACCGGATTCACCGGCCCGGAGGATTTCCTGCGCGACTTCAATGACGGCTGGCTGGCGCTGCTGGACACCAAGACCAAGAGCGGCTTGGTGGTCCTGACCGACTACAACGATCTCCGCTTCCTCTACGTCTGCGGTTCCAGCCGCACCTTGGAACCGATGTTTGAGATGGCCTACCTGCCGGCCGGCGCCTCCCGGGAATACACGGTTTACATCGTGCCGGTGGCCGGGCTCGATAACATTGTGGCCGCCACCCCGGACTACATCGCCGGCTACCGCATGGAGTCCGACAATAAAGGCGCCGGCAAGGTGGAATTCAACGTGGTCCGCTCAATGCGCTTGGTGACAAACCTGGCCCTGAACGTAACCATAGGCACGGCCGACAAGCCCAGCCCGGGTGTCAGCGCCGGCACTCTCGCCTTCGACAAGATCGGCGATGAACCCCAGGCCCGGTCCGCCACCTTCACCGGGGCCGGACCGGACCCGCTGATCCTCCAGGTCGTGGCCAAAGCCACCGGCACCGGTGAAGCGGTCACCAACCGCTTCGAGGACTATTTCAACGGCGCTTACCAATGGGGTGAGAATATCCAGACCGACATGGCCAGTCCCCGCTACAAAGGGGTCCGGCCGCCCCAGCAGCTCCGGCTGAACAAGCCCAAAGAAATCCGGATCCCGCGCCCCTGGGAAATGCAGATGTGGTACGCCGAAGGGCTCCTGGACGATTACTACGGTGTGACCCAGGCCCTGCGCCTGACCATGCGCAACAACGGCAAGACGAAATGGACCCGGGCCTTTGTCAGTTCCAGCATCTTCGGCACCAAGCTCTCCAGTTTCCCCTACGACTACGAGGAGCTGTTCAGTTACGATTACATCGTGCTCGGCGGCCTGCGGCAGGACGCCCTCGGCGGACTCGTCCTGGAAATGCTCACGGATTTCGTCAATGCCGGCGGCGGTCTGGTCGTGCTCGGTGGTCCCATGGCCTATGCCAAGTCCGACTTGGCCGGGACCAAGTTCGCGGACCTTTGGCCGGTGAAGATCCTGCCGGGCGATTACGACCTGCTCGATCTCCAGGGCGCCCCCATCGAAGTGGCGGACGCGTCCGTGCCGTTCCTGATGGACCTGGACTGGAAACCGCGGCCGACGGTGCGCTACCTGCACAACGTCGAACTCAAGCCCGGCGCCAAGGTGGTGCTCACGGCCGGCGGCAAACCGTTCCTGGTCACCGGCGAGGCCGGTCCGCACAAGGCCCGGATCATCTGCATCCTCGGCGCCGCCATGGGCACGCTCCCGGCCGGCCAAACTCCGTTCTGGGAATGGTCGGACTGGCGATACCTGATGCGCCAGGTCTTCTGGTGGACCCAGCGCTATTACGATTTTGACCGTTTTGGAGTGCGTTGATGGATCGGCGATTAGTGACTACTCAGGCACAAAGTGACATAGGCACATAGGCACAAAGTTCCAAGGATAATATCCAAATGCCAGAACTGCCTGCCCGAGCCGACGCTCGGGTCGGCCAGGGAATGTCCGCCATATATCGTTTTTGAGGCACTTCATGCGAGTAAAAAGGTTGCTTCTCTTGCAGACTTCTTCACTTTGTGCCTTTGGTGCTTTGTGCCTTTGTGCCTATCTGAGCAGTTACCTTGCCGCACGTGAATGAACGAAACAGAGGATGACGTTTCCGCATGAAGACATTTCTCCTCGTGATCACACTTTTTGCCGGCCTCTTTGCCGCCCGGATACACGCCGCGGAAACCACATCGCCGGCGGCCATCCCCTGGCTTGTTGAAAATCTGGTCCTGAACAGCGGGTTCGAGGAGAGCACAGAAACCGGTCTGCCCCGGTCTTGGAAGGCCGTTGTTCAAGGCAAAGCCACCGCGGTAACCGTCGTGGATGATGTGCGGTTGACCGGGAATCGTTCCCTGCGGCTGGCGCTCCCGGAATCCCCGGCTAGCGTGGGGGCCAGCTCAGACCCCATCCCGGTCGAAGCCGGCAAAACGTATCTCTTCTCCCTCGCCCGGCGACAGCAGGGATTCAACACGCTGCCCGGGTATCAGAATCAATACGAAGGCGTGAATTCCTATGTCACGGTCCAGTGGCTGAACCCGCAGCAGCAGGCCGTTTCCAGCGTCAACGCCGGCTCGTTCCCTTACGGCGCGACTCCCTGGGGTGTGCTCGACACGTTTCTCCAGGCGCCCACCGGCGTCGCCTTCGCCGTGATCTCGATCCATGCCGGCAACAATAGCCTCACGCATTCAGGAAAGACGATCCCATCCACGCTGTGGCTCGACGCCGTGCAGTTGCGGGAATACCGGCCGCCACCGACCCCGGAATGGGCCAAGGCGCCGACGCCGCGGATCGTAGAAGGCGGCCATGAAACCACACCGGGCCGCGCCTTTTTTGCGGCTTCCTCGTCGGATTTCGGCAACGGCCGCGGCGGCCAATGGTCCAAGATCGTGGTCGATCCGGCGGCGGAACGGGGCTCGGCCCTGCAGTCCCCGGCCGGTTGCGGCAAGGGGATCATGGCGCACTCCACATACTTCCCAGCCATGCCTGCCGGGCTTTACCGGCTCCGGGTCCGGGTCAAGCTGACCGATTCCGCCGCCAAGGAAAAGGCCGGCTTTCTTGACATGATCGGTTCGATCTCCGGCCCGCGGCTGCTGCTCGAGTTCCAGCCCCGCCTCTTCCCCAAGGCCGGCGAATACCAGGTCATGGAAAAGGATTTCATCCTGCGTGACAACGGCTGGTGGGATATCCGGATCTATACCGACGGCAACCAGCCCTGGAGCATTGATTACGCCAAGGTCGTGCCGCTGCAGGAACTCCAGGACCGGGAACTGATGTCCATCTATCCCGGCATCGGCGGCGAAATCAACCCGGCCCTGAAACCGCGGGCCCAGGATAAAACCTGCCGGGCCCTGTTCATCGCCGGGCTGGAGTACGATGTTTTCAAACCCCGGGCGCTGCGGCTCCTGGCCCAGACCGTGGAGATCAAGACCGCCTGGCTCAAGTGCGGTATGTTCCTGACCCTTGGCGGTTTCCCGGAAACTCCGGAAGAACTGTTTGATTTCTCCGCCATCTTCATCTGCAATGTCCCGGCCAGGGTTTTCTCGCTCAGTCAGAAGAATTACCTGCTGGAATATGTCAACCGCGGCGGCGCCGTGATCATGCTGGGCGGTGACCAGGGCTTCGAGCGCGGCGGCCTGCGCGGATCGCTGCTGGAGACGGCGCTGCCGTTGGAAACCGCGGCGACCGCCCCCGACGGCCTGAAATATGCGCCCGAGGGACTGACCCTGACGCCGGTTGAACCGCCTCCGCTATGGCTCCAGGAATGCGATTTCACCCTCCAGCCCCGCGCTTATTTCCTCCATCGGGTCACGCTCAAACCGGAGGCCAAAGTCTTTGTCAAAGCCAGCGACTTGCCGTTCCTGGTCGGCGGCAGTTACGGCAAGGGCCGCGTGGTCTGCGTGCTGGCCTGGCCGTTCGGCGCCCCTTCGGCCGGCCAGACCGCGTTTTGGGCCTGGCCGGACTGGGTCTATCTCCTGCGCAATGCCGCCTGGTGGGCCATGCAGAGCCCCAAACTGCCGAGAGTTTTTTGGTAGCTGAACCCGACTCCATGCCATGAAAGGAAAAACAAAATCTGAAATCCGGGCAAACCGCCGCCGGCGGGTTTCGAGGTGTCAGCGAACCCTTTACGGCTGGGCATCGTGGAATGACCCGCCGACGCCGAGGAAGAAAGTTTCGCGGCCGCTGATCAACGTCTATTACCGCAACCATTTTGACCTCATCTGGCGACGCGGCTGGAAACGCAGCTATGAATACCTGGGGTTGTATTACCGGAGCTATGCCGACCTGGAGGACGCCATCATTTCCCGGTGTCTGAAACTCGCCACCCGGCAAGGGGCGGCGTTCCAGGTCGAACAGGCGCTCTCCCTCCGGGAATACTTCCACCGGCATCCGAAGGCTTTGCCCGTTTTTTGCCGGCTTGCCCGGGCAGGACGGTTTTCGCTGTTGGGGGCGGGCGAGGCGATCATCGATGTGAACATGTGCAACGGCGAAACGATGGCCCGCAATCTGGCCTCCGGGACGTGGTATGCACGCGAGACACTGGGGTCAAGCGCTGCCATTGCCAATCATAGTGATGGATTTGGTTCATCGGCCCAGTTCCCGCAGGTGGCCCGCTTGTGCGGGATGAAGGGCATCGAAGGGCTGGGGTACTGCGTGCCGGATGGTCCGTACTGGCGGGGACTGGACGGTTCCACGGTGCTGGTGAAATTTGACTACCCGGGCGTCTTGTTTTCCTATGATCACTGTTACTACGAACCCTGCCTCGCTTGCCGCGGATATGGCCGGAGCGGTGGACGGGTGTGCCGGCCCTGTAAGGGAACCGGCTTGCGGCTGAGCCAAGGAACCTATCATCTTCGGGAATGGATCGAGCAATTAAACTCACCCGTGGGCCGTTACCTGGTCAGCTCGGAGGAAATGCTCCCGGATGAGGCGCTGCCGGGGCTGGTCGCGGCGCGCAATGCCGCAGGCAAGGAACGGTACCGGTGGCAGACGGCATTGGCCTTGATGCCGCTATTTGAAAAGGACCTGCGCCGCGTGGATGATCCGGACGTGAAGGTGTCGTCCCGCGTGGAGAACAATCCCACCGTGAGCGGGGTGCTCGTAAGCCGGATCCGCGTCAAACAGGCGGCGCGCCAGGCCGAAGGCTGGTTTTACACCGTCGAAAAGCTGGCTGCGCTGACCTCGCCGAACGGCGGGCAATCGTTTGCCGGGGACCTGGACCGGGTCTGGCTGGATCTACCGCTGCTCTTCTTTCACGATGCGATCACCGGCACGCACAATGACATCGCCTCGCAGGAGTTACTGGATACGGCCCGGGGCGTTGTGACCCGCGCGCAAACGATTGCGGAGCGGGCCGGCGCACGCGCCCTGCGGGGTGCGCGCCGGATCCTCAACTGGAAGGGCCCGGGAACCGTGGCGGTCTTCAATCCCCATAGTTTTCGGGCCTCCCTGCCGGTGGAAATTCCCGCGCAGGGCAACGGGTATCGCGTTACGGACCGGGGCGGAAATCCATTGCCGGTGTATCGCGAGCCGTCTTGCCAGGATCCACCGTTGCCCGGCATCTCCATTGTGGGTCCGGATTACTGGAAGAAACGCGGAAGCGAAGTCCCGCGGACGCTGGGGTTCGTGGCGGAGAATGTACCGCCGATGAGTTTCAAGGTTTTCCATATTGCCCCGAGGAGCGCCGCGCGGAAAACGGCCTTGAACGGCACGGTGGAAATGGGCGGGTACCGGCTGAAATGGAACGATCAGGGCGTGCAATCCATTGTCGAACAGAAAGGTGGCCGGGAGTTGCTCAACCGCAGGCGCGGTCCGGCCGGACATCTGATTCTGGAACAGGACATTGGCGACCCTTGGACCACGCGGAGCATGGATCGGCCGCGGACGTCCTGTTTGAACATGTCGCGCTGCCTGGGGGCTTTCCGGTCAGACGATGCCGTGGCGCTGCATTTCGCCGGCAAACCCGGTGACCACCTGCCCTTTGGCGCCGAAATCGACCATGATACGTTCGGCTTGCAGTGGTATCAAACCGTGCGACTGATTCGCCGCCTGCCATGCCTTCTTTTCGACCTGGAAGTTTTTTGGCAGTCCGTCAACCACCGGCTCCGGGTGGCGTTCCCGTCCCGCTCGACAACCGACCGGGGGATTTACAAGATTCCCTACGGAGTACTTACCCGCGAGCGCTATGAAATGACGTCCGCGGCGTTTGGCACGGCCAATGGCGATTGGCCGGCGACGTGGTTCGCCGCCACCGAACCCAGCGGTTCCACGCCGGGCCTGGCTGTCATCAATACGGGCACGCCATCCGTCCGGATCGAAAACGGCGTGCTGCTGTATTCCGTTCTGCGTTCGCCCGGCTTTGGGCATTGCCTGTTCCGCTACGCGCAGGAGTATCCCATGCCCACCGCCGAAATCCGTGACGGCGGCCACCACCGCTTTCGGTTTGCCCTCATGCCATACACGGGAAAGAACCTGCCGGAGGTGCTGAAGGCAAGTTGCGTCTTGAACCATCCCGCGCTGACGTGGCAGGTTCCTGCCCACACCCGCGATTGGATCAGCAGCCTGCGAGTGGATGAACCGGGGGTTTATGTGACTGCCGTGAAACCGTGCCACGACGGCCACGGAATGGCCCTGCGGATGGTCGAGCAGCTCGGTCAGGAACGGGAAGTCGCCGTATACCTGCCGGAGGGCGTCACCCGGGTCCAGACGGCCAACCTGCTGGAGGAAACGGACGGGGAAATCGCGGTCTGCGGCCGGCACGTGCGGATCCGGATGAAGCCCTATCAAATCCGCACGCTGTTGCTGAGGAAATAGCCGCGATGACCGTCGCATGAATTTTTTCAAGGAGGAATCCGAATGAAATGTGTTCTGGCTTTGGACGCCGGAGGGACCAAGTGTGATGCCCTTCTGGTGAAGACCGACGGGGAGGCCCTGGCGATGGGGAACCACACCATCCCGGGGATCAGCGGTCGCAGCCGCGATGCAATCACCGCGGTCGCTGAGCAAGTCCTGAAACCTCTCGGGGTAAGGATCGATGCCCTGCATGTGGCCTGTGTGGACAAATGCAGCCTGCCGACGCCCGTTTTCCCTCGCCTGGGGTTCGGGCGGTTCGAACTCCACATCTTCACGGAGTTTGACGGCCCCCTGTGCCTGGTCAACGCGGCGTACGGCATGGTGGTCCTCTCGGGCACCGGCGCATTGGTCTGGATAAGGACCCGTGACGGACGGGAATTTTCGTTGGATGGCATGGGGCCGCTGGTGGGTGACTTTGGCAGCGGCTACTACATTGGATCACTGGCCATCCGGGCGGCAACCAGGTCGACCTGGCATCCGGACTACAAGACCTCCCTCGAACAGGCGGTTTTGCGCGCTTCGCAGGTTCGCGAAATCATCCACCTCAATGACCTAACCCAGGACCGCTCCGGGGTCGCCGCCCTCGCTCCAGTTGTCGACGCGGAAGCCAATGCGGGAGATCGCATGGCCATTCAAATCATGGAAGAAGCCGCCGCCAGCATGGTCGCCACGATCCGGGGCATGGTGACGAAGAGTGGAATTTCCAGCGAGTCGTATGCGATGGTGGGAACGGGCGGAGTGGTCATGAACTCGAAGATTTACTGGGAACAGGTTTGCCGCCTCGTTCGAGAGTTTGCGCCCGGCCTACGTCCGATGCGCTGTCCGCTGCCGCCGGTGGCCGGGATTGCGCTCGCTACCTTGCTTCGGCTGGGGTCGCCAGACCCGGCCAGTCTGCGCGCCAGGCTGTTCGATACCACGAAAGTTTTGATGCAGGCACGAAAGCAGCAGGCCTAACCCCCGAGGCCCATTAATCCAGGAGGCGCTATGCCCAAATCAGCCAACCCGAAGCGAGCCCGTCACCCCGCCCGTTTGAAAACAAAAGTTCACCGCGTAGGCGCAAGCCCTGGTCCGTCGGCGCGAAGCACCCGAACGATTAAACTTGGAAAACATGTTCGGATGGAGATCGTGTCCAAGGACGGTGCTTGGCAGGGACTGGGCCGGGTCTGGATTGACGGGGTTCTGCTTCGGAGCGCGGATTGTCCCATTGCCATCCGCATCGATACGCCCGAAGGCCTGGTATACACCCGTCTGGAAATCGAGAAGGTGAGCGTCTCACGGAAAGGCGCGGTTGCCGTCCGAATGCGGGCGGTTGGTTACCCGTGGGCGCGGAGCGAATACCATGACGAATACAACCAGCCCATGATTCATCCGGGTCTTCCTCCCGAAGGAGTGGTGGATCGGGTTGTGCTCTACCTCAAGCCGGTGACGACGTCGCTGGCGGGACGGGAGTGGCATGGTTTTTCGTATGTCGTCACATATGAGAGCAAGAGCCGGAATATCCACCGCATCCTGATATTGGCCACGTGGGAGATCGGGGGATCGATCGTCGGCAACACGGTGTTGCATCAGGGACAGTTGAATCCGCCGGTGTACCGGGGATCGAAGCGGCGTCTCTTCACCACGACCTGTCTCAAAACCCTGGCCCAGTATGGAACCCCGCAGGGGGTTTCGTTCCAGCTCGGGCCGCGTGGCGGTTCACTCCAGACGTTCGATTTTCAGTATTCCCGGGACGGCGCCCTCTTCATGTATTGGCCCGAATTCGACAGCATTGCGAGCCTCCTGGAATCCCCGCCCGGCTCCGATCTCTTGCACGTGGTCGATGAGCACCGTTTCGCGCTTACCCGGAAGGCCCAGTCGTTGCCGAAGTCGATCCTGTTTTCGCTCGGCAAGCTGGAGGAGCGCGAGGCGCGCGATTTGTGGTGGGAAATCTATCAGGCGGTGAACGGCGGAATTCGCGCGGCCTTTGGCGTGAAGGAAACCCTGGTTACGGCGGCCGGCGGGGGCGGTTGCGACTTACCCCAATATGTTCGTGACCGGCGGGTGAAAATGAAGATTCTCGGCGAGGAGGTCGATCCGGCCGAAGCGCTGTATCGTTATGCGGATCGCGTCATTCCGCTGCTTCCCAAGCTGGGGGCGCGAAGCGCGGGCCTGTTTGTCACCGACAATGACGTGACCGCGTTCGGGCTGGAATGCAAGCTGGATGGTGGAATTCACGGTGAACTTCACGTTGCCAGCATTTGTGCAACGCACCGCTTTTTCCCGTCCGAATTCTGGGGCGGCATCAAGGCTTGGCGCTACATGGCGGACCAGGCCCACGCCCACGGCCTGGCGGTGGGCCACTGGTTTGCCCCGCATTTCTCCTCCAAGGCGCCTTTTCTCAAGGAGCACCCGGAATACCTGATGACGGGCGTGGAGACGCATTGGTACGGCGGCGGCTACGGACACGGTCATCGGGCGGCAATCGTGACCGCGGACTGGAACACCGGGATCTACCAGTTGGTGTTGGACGATCTGAAACGGTGGAAGGAAGAGGGGGGCCTGGACTTCCTGTTCACGGATTCCTGGCCCAACATGGCGCTGTTGCCCGTGAACTACGCGGCGGGAATGCGCACCAACTTCAGGGCGCTCGGCCGCCTGTATGCGGATCTGCAGAAAATTGGTGTCCTGCGCCATTCGTTCGAGGGCATTTCGCCCTTTGGCATTTCTCACTTCGGCGCCTGCGACATGCGCGGCGACCTTTTGGAGGAGAAGCAGGGAGTGGCCGGCCAGAACGACTTTGGCTGGTGGGTGGGGGAGGAGGACATGGCCTTCAACATCCAATTCCTCCTCGAACCCCGAAAAAGGACGGAAGCGGAAATGCACGAAATTATTTTTCGCTGCATGGCAAATCGGTCGGGAATGAGCTATGCCCCCACCACGCCGGCTCCGGAGCTGGGCAAAGGCGTGTGCCGGATAAAGGAATCGTGGGACATCCTGAACCGGATCTACGAGCAGGCCCTTCCCCACATGAAAATCCGGCGGCTTTTGTCCCAGAAACTGGGCGTACGCTGGCTGGATGGTGAGGTTCAGCTCATGTGGGTGTACGCGCCTTGCTACAGTTCGGTCTCGTGCGGATGCCGCGTTGAGCGATTGGACGGAAGCAGCACCACGCCGCTTCGCCACGAAGGACGGATTCTTTTCGAGGCCGGACGGGTGTACCGGATCACCGGGAGCGATCTGGTGGAGGTGCATCCCGCAACATGACTTTCACAGGTGTCCGTGCATATATGCATTATTTGGCGGAGGGATTTAATCTCCGGGGTCTCCCGATCCCGGAAGGTTTTTACCGCACGACTTACCTTGCTACGGTCCCCCATCTCCAACCGACGGCAGACCCATTCATCACTAACCGTCGTATGCGACTTCACAAACCACACTATGAGTTTTTTGGCAACCTCGTTTTGCATATATGCACGGACTGACCCGAATGGCGCTAAGATAAGCTCGTTTTCACATCCAGAACGGCGGCGGAAGCCCGCCGCCCTCCATAAAACACCAGCGTTTTCCACTTGGAGGGCGGGCGGCCTCGACCGCCGCGAGCTTATCTTAGCGCCATTCCGGACTGACCCCTACCCCCAAACGGAAATTGCAATTGGCGGCTTGACATGAAATCAGATGTTGGGTTATAGTTTGTCAGAAGTTTGGCAATAGTATTAATTTTGACAAGGCGAGCAAGGAAATGAGCGTTTTTACGGTCTCTTTGAAACAGGCGCCGCTGGCGGTTGAACAAGTGCGTGGACAAGTTCTGGAAATGCTTGCGACCGGCGATTACAAATCCGGGGACCGGCTGGTCTCTGAGAAGAAGCTTGCCGAAATTCTTGGCTCCAATCATGTAACGGTGCGCAAGGCCCTGTTGCAAATCGCGCGCGACGGTTTCATTAAGCGCCGTCCCCGAAGTGGGACCTATGTTTGCCGGGTCCCTTCGTTTGAGAATGTGGGAAAATTTACGCTTGTGACGTTGGTCATGCGGACCCGCGGGCATTTGTACGCGGACATGAGTTCGGAGTTCTGCCGGCAACTGCAACGGTCGAAACGGATGCCGGTGCTTGCCTCCTACGAGAAACTGGGCGATCTGAAACATGTGGCCGCCTGTGTCGGCGATGCCATTGACATGGGCTGCCGGGAATTGATCATTGAGCCGGGCGTTTTCTCGTTTGATGAATTGAAAACCATGGTGACGAAGGATTTGTCGCGCCGGTTGAACGGGGTTGTATGGGTTCAGTTGATGGGCGAGTTTACCGTGCCGGGCGACAGCGTCTGCCTGGACCTTGAGGACGTCGCGGGCGAGGTCGTCGACCACTTGGTTTCCCGCGGGCACCGGCGGATCACAGCGCTGACGCACGGCACTGATCCACTGCGCCCTGCCGGCTGCCCAAGCGGTGGTACGCGGTTCGCGGAGGTGTTTCTGGCGGCCATGGCCGAGGCGGGCTTGGCCAAGTCGGCCGACGTGGTATGGCGGCTGGGAGAAGAAGACGCCCAAAAAAGGCAACTCAAAGAGATGTTGAACAACGATCGGCGGCCGACCGCCGTTTTTGCATGTGCCGACTGGGACGCGGTTAAGGCAAAGGATGCGGCCGAGGAGTTGGGCCTGCGTGTTCCCGAGGATTTGGCGATTGTGGGTTTTTTCAACACCCCATGGGCTGATCGGTACAATCTAACCAGCGTTTCGCCGGAGATCCCGTCCGTGGTCCGGGAGGCGATCCGTCTGTCGGCCGCTCCGGACAAGGAACGTGTGAACAGACGCATCGTGCAGGTGAAAACCAAGTTGATTGTGCGTGAGAGCAGTGGGGGGCGGCAATGAATCATTCCGGTAAATGCAATAGTGGAAAAGCGCGTGTGGTTCCCCTGGACGGGAAGGACTGGGAAGTAATCGGTTTTGATCCGCATGAACTCCGTCTTGTTCTGAGCCGGGCGGGGCAGAAGGTCGACATTGATGACAAGCATAGCGATACGGGTTGGGTC
>JAHIMN010000003.1 GCA_018896395.1 Verrucomicrobiota bacterium
TAATCGCCCTGATGCGTCCCGACTCTTCCCGACCTCTGAGAGTCGGGATCGGGATCGGGACTGGAGGAAATTATGACACAATGGTGGATAGGCGCATTCGTGGTTATGCTGGCGGCGGCATTGGGCTATTACATCCGCCTGATCATTGGACGGTACGTAGTGAAGTCCGGCGAACAGGATTCGAGCAGGATGCTGAGCGATGCCCGGCGGGAGGCGGAATCCATTCGCCAGGGCGCCGGCCTCCAGGCCAAGGAAGCGGTGCTCAAGGCCCGCGAGGAGTTTGAAGCCAATATCAAGACGCGCCGCCAGGAAGTGGCCGCCCTGGAAGAACGCGCTGCCCAGCGCGAGTTGAACCTGGACCGCAAGGTGTCCATGATCGACAAAAAGTACCAGCAGGTTGAACAGAAAGTGACCGAAATCGAAAAGAAAGAGACGGAAGTTAATCAACAGCGCGAGGAATACCAGAACCTGGTTAAGACCGAACGCGAGAAACTTCAACGCATCGCCGGCATGACCCTGGAAGAGGCGCGCCGCGCATTGGTTACCAGGATCGAGGAAGAAGTGCGCGGGGAAACCGGCATGCTCGTCCGCCGCCTGCAGGAAGAGGCCAAGGAAACGGCCGAGCGCGAAGCCAAGAAAATCCTGGCCCTGGCGATTCAGCGTTTTTCCAGCGGGCATTTCAGCGAGCTCATGACCAGCACGGTGGCCCTGCCCAGCGATGATTTGAAAGGCCGCATCATCGGACGCGAAGGTCGCAACATTCGGGCGCTGGAAGCAGCCACCGGCGTGGACCTGCTCGTGGACGACACGCCGGAGGCCGTGGTTATTTCCGCCTTCGATCCCCTGCGGCGTGAAATCGCCAAGCAATCCCTGGAGCGCCTGATCATGGATGGGCGCATTCATCCGGCCCGGATCGAGGAAGTGGTCGCCAAGGTGAAGGAGGAAATGGCGGACCTCGTCCGCGTCGCCGGGGAAGAGGCGATTTACACGCTTGGTCTCCAGGGCGTGGACCCCGACCTGGTGCGGACCCTGGGGCGCCTGAAATACCGGAGCAGTTATGCCCAGAACGTACTCATGCATTCGATTGAGGTCGCCCACCTCATGGGCATCATGGCCGGCGAGCTGGATCTGGATATCATGCTGGCCAAGCGCATCGGGTTATTTCACGATATCGGCAAGGCGTTAGACAGCGAAGTGGAGGGGAGCCACGCCGTCATCGGCGCCGATTTTCTCAAGCGCCACAATGAGCCGCAACTGTTGATCAACGCCGTGGCGGCCCACCATGCGGATGTGGAGCCGGAAAGCATGTATGCGGTGCTCTCGGCCGCGGCGGACGCCATTTCGGCGTCCCGCCCGGGCGCGCGCGCCGAAACGACCGCCGTGTACGTCAAGCGCCTGGAACAGCTGGAAGCCATCGCCGGCGGCTTCGCCGGCGTGGAAAAATGCTACGCCATCCAGGCCGGTCGCGAGGTGCGCGTCATTGTCGTGCCGGACAAGGTGGATGACGCCGCGGCCATGCACCTGGCACGGGACATCAGCAAGAAAATAGAACAGGAACTGCAGTATCCCGGCCAGATCAAGGTAACCGTCATCCGCGAAAAACGGTGCGTGGAATATGCCCGCTAAGCCGTCGGCGAAACGTTGCTACTCAGGTTGTCATCCAGAGCGGAGCGCCCTCCTTAGGCGGGTCTGCCTGTGGCGGAAAGGATCTCCAAATTCAGGGCTGATCGTGGAGATTTCTCGCTACGCTCGAAATGACAAACATGGTTATGCGGGCCGTCTGCCGATTGAGTAGTTACGGTAAAACAAAGGAAAACCATGACACCAGCATTGAAGAAAACGTTTACGAATCCACCGAGTGCCTATCGCGCCAAGCCGTTCTGGGCCTGGAACGGAAAGCTGGAAGAAGGGGAATTGCGCCGCCAGATCCGGACCATGCACCAGATGGGCCTGGGCGGATTCTTCATGCACTCCCGGGTGGGTCTGGCCACGCCCTATCTCTCCCGTGAATGGTTTGACCTTGTGGGCGCGTGTATTGATGAAGCCCGCAAGCTGAAGATGGAGGCATGGCTTTATGACGAGGACCGCTGGCCCTCCGGCGCGGCCGGCGGGTTGGTCACGAAAAATCCGCAATACCGTATGCGCAGTCTGGTTATTCAAAAGGTCCCCGCGCTGAAGGCCATTCCCAAAGACTGGCGCGTTGTGGCGATATTTGCGGCCACTCCGGGCGAAGGTGCCGTGGTACGCAACGTACAGAGGGTGGACGCCTCGCGCTCAAGTGCGCCCGGCAAAGGGCAGGCGCTGTACGTGTTCCATGAAGTCCTGGACTGCTCTTCCGACTGGTATAATGGATACACCTATCTCGACACCCTCAATCCCGCGGCGGTGCGTGCATTCATCCGGACGACACACGAAGCCTATCGCCGGCGGTTCGGACGGCATTTCGGCCGATTAGTGTCCGGCATTTTCACGGATGAACCCCATTACGCTGGCAACCCTCCGGACGTTTCCTTTGAACACAGTATTTCCTGGACCACCCGACTGCCCGCGGTTTTCAAGCAACGCTATGGCTATGACCTGCTACCGCACCTTATGGAACTACTGTTTGACGTGGACGGCCAGATTGTGACCTCTGCCCGTTACCACTACCACGATTGCCTTACGCACCTTTTCGTGGAGGCTTTCTCCCGCCAGATCGGCGAATGGTGCGCCCGTCACAAGCTTATGTTCACGGGGCATGTCCTTTGCGAGGACAACCTGACTTCCCAGACTGGGCATGTCGGTGACAGCATGCGGTCCTACGAGTTCATGCAGGCCCCCGGCATGGATTTACTCACCGAACATTGGCGCATTTATGACACGGCCAAACAGGTTAGTTCCGCCGCTCGTCAGTTTGGCCGGACCTGGCGGCTGACGGAAACATACGGGTGCACTGGTTGGGATTTCCCGTTGGAAGGTCACAAAGCCCTTGGCGACTGGCAGATGGCCCTGGGCATCAACTTGCGGTGTCAGCACCTGGCCTGGTACACCATGGCAGGCGAAGCCAAGCGCGATTATCCGGCCTCCATCAGTTACCAGTCCCCCTGGTGGTACGTCTATGCCAAGGTCGAGGATTATTTCGCCCGTGTCAATGTGGTCATGACCCGGGGCACGGAAGTGCGCGACCTGCTGGTGATCCATCCTATGGAAAGCATGTGGCTGCTCCATCGCAAGGCATGGGCAAAAGATCCCAACGTAAAAACGCTTGACGCGCTCATGCCGCATGTGCGCGATATGCTCCTGCAACAGCACCTGGATTTTGATTATGGCAGTGAAGACATCATGGAGCGGCATGGGCGCATTACGCACGGGGTGCACGGCCCCGAACTGCGGATTGGCCGCGCCGCCTACCGCTCCGTGCTGGTTCCGCCGCTCATGACCATCCGCCGCTCCACACTGGATTTACTGCGCCGGTTTCGCGAGGCCGGCGGCATGATCGTCTTCGCAGGAAACCCCGCGCCGTATGTCGAGGCCCGGCCCTCGGGTGAACCAGCCGACCTGGCAGGCGAGTGCCCCCGGATTTCTCTCGCTGAAACGGCGCTCGCTCGTGCGCTGGAGCCGACCTGCCGGCGGGTATCCATCCGCGCATCACGGGGCAAGGAAATCCCTTCCGCGCTGTATCTCCTGCGCGAAGATCAAACGGCCTTTTTTCTGTTCATCTGCAACACGAGTCATTCCGCCGCCCAGTTCAAGCGGGATCAATTCAAGGACGTCATGGTGCGTGATCGTATCCAGACCTACCCGGAGGTGCAGATCACCGGGTTTGCTGACTGCGCCGGCGTTCCCCAGGAATGGCGTCCGGAAGACGGACGGATCACAGCCGCCCGGGCCCATCGCAACGCGGCGGGCCAGTGGGTTATTAAAACTTCCCTGGAACGGCTGGCCAGCCGGCTCTTTGTTATTCCAAAAAAATCCGTAACCGGGGTTCCGCCGCCGGTTCCGGCGCTTCGCGAGCAGGCAGTGCGCCCGCTGAAGGTCAAGGCTTGGAATATCCATCTCAGCGAAGCCAACGGGCTGGTGCTTGACCGGCCCCGGTATCGCATCGGCAATGACGCGTGGCAGCCGGAAACCGAGATTCTCCGGGTGGATCGGGCCGTGCGAAGCGCGCTGGGCATTCCGCTCCGCGGGGGCCAAATGGTTCAACCTTGGGCACAGAAACCAGACCGCGCACATAAAACCGTTCCAGTTGAACTCGTTTACACCATCCGCATCAACACCGTGCCGACCGGCGTCATTGAATTGGCGCTGGAACATCCGGAGCGGTTTAGGGTCAGCCTGAACGGTCGGCCGCTTGACCCCTGGCCGATCTCCCCTGCCCGCAATGCTACGCATAGCGTTGCAGGCGGGCTGGCCGAGCTTGGGCAGGCGGGCAGGCCCCGGCAAGCCCGCAAATGGTGGACGGACCATTCCATGCGCAAGCTATCGCTGGATGCGGCGCAATTACATCCCGGCAATAACGAATTACGGTTTTGGTGCGATTACGACGCGAATTCCGGCTTGGAGCCTTGCTATCTGTGCGGTGATTTCGGGGTTAAGGTCAAGGGTACGCAAGCGATCATTACGCCGCCGGTTACGTCTTTGAAAATCGGCGACTGGGTTAAGCAGGATCTGGCGTTTTATGCCGGCCATGTCACGTATCACGCAAACGTAAAATTGCCGCGGCGGAAGGATGCGCATGTTTTCCTGCGGTTGCCGGCTTTCCGCGGTGCCGGGGCGCGAATTTTTGTCAACGATCAGCCGGCAGGGGTTCTGGCCTGGCCGCCGTACGAAGCAGACATTACGGCTTTTGTCAAAAGCGCGCGGACAGCTCGCCGCGCGCCACGCGCAATAAAGCTGGGCATTGAAATTCTGGGTCACCGGCGCAA
>JAHIMN010000029.1 GCA_018896395.1 Verrucomicrobiota bacterium
GAAGCCAAAGCCCCAGTCGGATGAAGCCATAAAAAGCGTTCTCGCCCCATGACCGTGGGCAACATGTTGAAAGGCGCATATATATTTTTTCGGTTAATAGAATGGCTCAATGAGAGGACTTGACTTGGAGTTACATAGCAGACACGGAGGCACGGAGCATCCGTCTCCTTGATCTCTTCCCTCTCACATGGGAGTGTTGCGTGCATTTGGTGCAGGGCGTTGCGCCCTACGTCAAATGCACACAACGATTGGTCAGGAGAGAACACGTGAGGAGAAATCCTATCTCTGTGCCTCCGTGTCTCTGTGGTGAGGTTTGTTTTGTTTGGGTTGCGGGCATAGACCCGCATTAGATTGGGAGTAAATAAGGCGTGACTCCATCGGGTAAAAAGTCAAAAAACGGCGTTGGCGTGATCCTGTGCGATTGCGCCGGGACCCTGCGCAAGCGTCTGGATTTTCAGGCACTGGCAAAAGCTGCTGCCGCACAGGATGGCGTAGCCGCCGTGCAGGTGGTCGCGCACCTGTGCGATGCCAAAAAATGTCTCCAGGCGGTTAAGGCCGTTGTTGCCAAAAAAAGCAACCGGTTGGTTGTGGCGGCCTGCGAACGCGAGATTTTCGACCCGGCATTGAACGCGGCGCTCAAGCGCGTTCGTATACAGGATGGCCTTACGACCACCCTCAATATCCGCGAACAGTGTGCCTGGGTGCATACCAACCGCGCCGCAGCCACCCGCAAAGCGAAGGCGTTAATTAACGCGGCCGTGGAACGCGCCGGACTTCTGGAAAAAATTGCCTCCAAACGCGAGCGCATGAATCGCGACGTTCTTATCCTGGGTGGCGGTATGGCGGCGATGCAAACGGCCTTGAACCTGGCAAAGTTGGGCCACAAGGTCACGCTGGCCAGCCGCGAACCGGACTTGGGGTGCAATGCCGCCCGGTTTGCCGAATTTTTTGGATATCTGGACGAGGACAGCTCCGCAGCCACACAAGCATTGCAGCAGGTCGTGACCGCCACGATGGAAGCGGTCCGCCAGGACGCGGCCATCACCTTTATCGGCAACGCCGCCTTGCGATCATTGAGTGGAGATGTCGGCCGTTTTGTTGTCACGCTTATGACCGGGGAGCAGGTACGGAACGTGACGGCCGGCGCGGTGGTGCTGGCCTGCGGCGAGTTTGAGTCGTTCCCATTCCCGGAAAGCCTCGCCGACTTGTCCCGCCGAAGCGGCTTCGCGCAGGGGGAGGCCGGGATGGGCGCCGTGATGGATTTGGCCGGATTGGCGCAGCGGCTGCGCACCGATCAGCGCATGCCGCGATCGGTGGCAATTTTCCTGGACCTGGCCGCGGAGCAGGGGCGGGCGATCAATGCCCTGGCGCTGGCCGCCGCCGAACGGTTGGCCCGCGGCCGGCAATGCCGCGTCCTGCTCTATGTGCGGAATATCCGCGTGGCGGCCTGGGGACTGGAAGACTTATATCGCAGGGCGCGGGAAGCCGGCGTCATGATCATGCGCTATACAAAGGAGCCGAAAATCAGCATTGCTGATAACAGGGTTTTGATTGAATACCAGGATATCCAGGCAGGCGCCGTTTTGTCGGAATCCGTGGAAAGCGTGATCATGGCGGATGCGCGCCTTTGCCCCGGTGACGGATTAAGTGCGCCGGTAAATCTGATCCGGCGCGGGCCCGGCGGCTCAGCGCAGGCGGATAATGTCTGGCTGACGGCGACACAAGCCAACCGGCCGGGACTTTTTGTGGTTGGCGTGGCGCGCGGCAACAGCGAGTTCCGCGAGGCGCTGAACGACGCCGGCGCGGCCGCCGCCGCGATTCAGGCCTTGCTCGCATCAGGGCACGTGACCGTGTCCCAGGATGCGCCCACGGTGGATCCCGACCGGTGCGTGTTGTGTCTGACTTGCCTGCGGGCGTGTCCGCATGGCGCCATCCGCGTGGATGCGGCCAACAAAACGACAGTTGTTTCGGCACTGGCCTGCCAGCGCTGTGGATTATGCGCCACGCTGTGTCCGGCGGTGGCGATCCAGATGCCGCGCTTTACCGATGATCAGATGCTCGCTGATATCGGCACGGAGCCGGATGTGACCGTGTTTGCCTGCGAGCATTCCGCCTGGCCGGCGGCCACGCTGGCCGGTGTCAGCCGGACGGAATACAGTTCCGCGGTTCGTTTGATCCGTGTGCCCTGTCTGGGAAAGGTGGATGCCCGTCAGGTTTTGAAAGCGCTCGAACGGGGCGCCAAAAACGTGACGCTCCTGGGCTGTCATCGCGAAAACTGCCGCTATCTGGTCGGCGCCGATCACGGCGCCAAGCGGGTGGAGCGGCTGCGCGCGATGCTGACCAAGGCCGGTATTGACGGGGCGCGGCTGAAAATAGGACACCTGACCGAATTCGAATCCGGCCGGTTCCTGCAGTTTGTGAAGGAATGATTAACATAATGGCATGGTTCAACGGTTCACGGTTGGGAGGTTCACGGTTGGAAAATTCGATAGAAAAATCTGCAACCTGTCCGCAGTGCTACGCACAGCGTTGCAGGCGGATTACACGGATGGCAGAGCCGCAACCAAAACACGAAGAACGGAAGAGAAGAGTTAACCACGGATTACACTGATGACACGGATGAGAAGCCCGATAATTTCATATTCCATTCTATATTCGTGAAATCCGTGATATCCGTGGTAAAAAAAATCAGAGGAGAAACTATGACGGCAACAATCATTGACGGTAAACTGATGGCCGCTACGATCCGCGCGGAGTTGAAGGAGGAAGTCCGGAAACTTAAGGACCTGGGAGTGACGCCCGGACTGGGCGTCATCCTGGTTGGTGACGATCCGGCGTCCAAATCCTACGTCACGGCCAAGGAACGGGCCTGCGAAGAAGTCGGCTTATTTTCCGACGATAATCGCCTGCCGGCGACGACAACCCAGGCCGAATTATTGGACCGAGTTCGGCAAATGAACGCCGACAAGAAAATTCACGGTATCCTGGTGCAGCTGCCCCTGCCCAAGCATCTGAACGAGGGCGAAGTGTTGTCGGCCATCAACCCGGACAAAGACGTGGACGGATTTCACCCGATTAACGTCGGGCGGATGGTACTGGGACAGAAAGCCTATTTGCCCTGCACGCCCCATGGCGTGGTGCAACTGCTTGTGCGCAATGGCGTCAAGCTGAAGGGCGCACACGTGGTCGTGGTCGGCCGGAGCAACATTGTCGGCAAGCCGCTGGCCAACATGCTCCTCCAGAAGAAAGAGCAGGCCAATGCCACGGTCACGATCTGCCACACCGGCACGAAGGATATCGGCTATTTTACGCGCCAGGCGGATATCGTGGTGGCCGCGGCCGGGCATCCCAACACGATTACGGCCGATATGATCAAGTCCGGGGCGGTGGTAATTGACGTGGGGGTCAATCGCGTGGAGGACGCCTCCAAGAAGTCCGGCTACCGCCTGGTGGGCGACGTGGATTTTGAAAACGTCAAGGAAAAGGCCAGCCTGATTACGCCGGTCCCCGGCGGCGTGGGGCCCATGACCATTACGATGCTGTTATTTAATACCGTGGAGTCGGCGCGTCGTACGGTAAAGTGATGAAGAATGCGGAATGCCAGGCTCCGCCGGAGCGCTTCGCCCAGGCGAGCAAAATGCAGAACCAGGAACTATACAAAGATATTTGAAATTATTAGACCATGTTATACGTCTGTCATTCCCGCGCAGGCGGGAATCCAGTCCGACCTTTTCTGGATTCCCATTTTCATGGGAATGACAAATACTCGGGCGGTCATTAAATGTTCAACATAAAATGAATAGATTTAACGATGCAGAATCTACGAACGAAGAACCAAGAACGAAGAACCAAGAACGAAGAACCAATAACGAGCTTAAGTCATGATTATTGCCGAACAAAAACCAATGGATGAAATTCTGGGGTTTCTGCAGGGCCACCGGAAGGTGCTGGTGCTGGGCTGTGGAACCTGCGTTACGATATGCCTGGCCGGCGGCGAGCGTGAAGTGGCTATCCTGGCGTCGGTCCTGCGGCTGGGCGGAAAGCTCGAGGCGGTGGAGCAGACTATCGAGCGCCAGTGCGATGCGGAGTTTTTCGAGTCCGTGCGCGAAGCAGCGGCCTCTTGCGACGCCATTCTCTCGCTGGCCTGCGGGGTGGGGGTTCAGTTGGCGGCGCGGCTCTTCGGCGACAAGCCGGTCTATCCGGCGCTGAATACGAAGTTCATGGGCACGAACGAAGCCGCCGGCAAATGGGCGGAAAACTGCCTGGCCTGCGGGGATTGCCAGCTCGGCGTATTCGGCGGTATCTGCCCGGTGACCCGCTGCTCCAAGTCGCTTGCCAACGGGCCCTGCGGCGGATCCGAGGACGGCATGTGCGAAGTGGACCCGGAAAACATCGAGTGCGGCTGGCAGTTGATTCATGACCGGCTGAAAGCCCTTGGCAAGCTGGATGTGTTGAAAGGCGTGGTAGCGCCGCGGGATTGGTCAAAGACCCATTGCGGCGGGCCGCGAAGGCTGACGCGGGAGGATGTGGCGGAAGAAGATAAATAGAGGTCAGAGGTCAGAGGTCAGAGGTCAGAAGTCAGAGGTCAGAGGTCAGAGGTCAGAGGTCAGAGGTCAGAAGTCAGAAGTCAGAGGTCAGAGGTCAGAAGTCAGAGGTCAGAGGTCAGAAGTCAGCGGTCAGCGGTCAGAAGTCAGAAGTCAGAGGTCAGAGGTCAGAAGTCAGCGGTCAGCGGTTCTGTTTGATAGTGATGCATAGGAATTTTTAAATGTTGGTAGGAGGGGCGCTACGCGCCGCGACCGTCGCTGCACACCCGCCTGCAACGCTGTGCGTAGCACTGCGGGCAGGTAGTGCGCCTCCCACATGAAATAGTTGCCGAAGGCCTGATTTCAAGCGAAGAACGAAGAACGAGGAACGAAGAACGCATTATGTCCGAGACAACCTACAAATCCGGAAGCAATCTGGAAAAACTGCTGGCGGCCGGCGAGTTTGTGGTCACCGCCGAGCTGGGCCCGCCCAAGAGCGCCGACATGGCAATCATCAAGAAGAAGGCCGACCACCTGCGGGGCTGGGTGGATGCCGTCAATATCACGGATAACCAGACGGCCATTGTGCGGGTATCCAGCCTGGGCGCTTCCAAAATGGCGTTGGATCTGGGCCTGGAGCCGGTCATGCAGATGACCTGCCGCGACCGCAACCGGCTGGCCATGCAAGCCGATATTCTCAGCGCCTATCTGCTGGGCATCCGCAACCTGGTATGCCTGACCGGCGATCACCAGTGCTTCGGCAACCACCCGACGGCCCGGAACGTGTTTGACCTGGACTCCATCCAGTTGATCCGGATGGTGCGGGACATGCGGGACAAAAAAATATTTGCCTGCGGGGATGAGATCAAGAACACTTCCAAGGCCGAGCCCAAAGAGCCGCGCATGTTTATCGGCGGTGCCGCCAATCCGTTTGCCGATCCGTTCGAGTTCCGTGCCACGCGCCTGGAGAATAAAGTGGAAGCCGGCGTGGATTTCATTCAGACCCAGTGCATTTACGACATGGAGCGGTTCCAGCGCTGGATGGAACTTGTGCGCGCGCGCGGGTTGCACAAGCGCTGCAAGATCCTGGCCGGTCTGACGCCGCTCAAGAGCATGGGCATGACCAAACACATGCGCGACAATGTCGCCGGCATCACGTTGCCCAACAGCTATGTCGAGCGCATGGAGCGCTCCAAGGACCCCAAGACGGAGGGCATCGCCATTTGTGTCGAGCAGATTCAAGCCTTGCGCCAGATCGAGGGTGTGGCCGGGATTCACCTGATGGCGATTGAATGGGAAAGCAAGGTGGCGGAGATCGTGCAGAAGGCCGGGCTGACGCCCCGGCCGGCGGCGGCGGGATGACGGACGACGGACGACGGACGACGGACGACAGACGACGGAGGGCAGAGGACAGACGACAGACCGGAGAAGCAAACATCGAACATCCAACATCGAACATCCAACATCGAACATCCAACTTCAAATGGTGGAGCGCGGAGGGCAGTACCTGATACATCAGGAACAGCTAAGAAAAACAAGATAACCACGGATGAACACGGATTGACACGTCCTCGGATCCGGAGGGTCCTATCCTCTGGATCCATAGGATCCAACGGATCCGAGGATGGACCCGAGGGGATATTTACAAGAAGCAATGAGGCTCTCATTTTTAAGGAAACATTTTTCTTTATCTGTGTTCATCTGTGTCCATCAGTGGTTCGATTTTTTGGGTTGC